>JASHTT010000643.1 GCA_030040415.1 Streptosporangiaceae bacterium
TCCTGCTGTCCGGCCTGGGATTCCTGGGCTTCGGGCTGCAGGAGCCGCAGACGGACTGGGGCTCGATGCTGTCCAACGGCCTGAACTTCGTGAACCTGGGCTACTGGTGGCTCATCTACCCGGCCGGCCTGCTGATCATCATGACCGTTGTTTCCTTCAACTTCATCGGCGACGCGCTCCGCGACGCCTTCGAGACCCGGCTGCAGCGCCGGTAGGAAGGGTGGACTAGTGGCGCCGCTCCTAGACATCAGCGACCTGCGCACCGAGATCCGGCTGCGCCAGGGCACGGTGCATGCCGTCGATGGCGTGTCGCTCAGCGTGGATCCTGGCGAAACGCTCGGGATCGTGGGCGAGTCTGGCTGTGGCAAGACGATGACCGCTCTGTCGATCATGAACTTGCTGCCGACAGGCGGCAGGATCGCTGGCGGCAGCATCAAGCTCGAAGGCCGGGAGATCAGTTCACTCTCCGATGAGCAGATGCGGAAGGTCCGCGGCAACGAGATCGGCATGATCTTCCAGGACCCGCTGACGTCGCTGAACCCGACGATGACGGTCGGCAGGCAGATCTCCGAGGCCGTTACCCTGCACCGGGAGGTGTCCAGGGAGCAGGCCATGGACAGGGCCGCCGAGGTGCTTGACCTGGTCGGAATCCCTCGGGTCCGGGAGCGGATCAAGGAGTACCCGCACCAGTTCTCCGGCGGTATGCGCCAGCGCGTGATGATCGCGATGGCGCTTGCCTGCGAGCCGAAGCTGCTGATCGCCGACGAGCCGACGACCGCCCTGGACGTGACGATCCAGAAGCAGATCCTCGAGCTGATCGACGACCTGCGGCACAGGCTCGGCATGGCGGTCATCCTGGTGACCCACGACCTCGGCGTGATCGCCGGCCGTGCGGATCGCGTTGCCGTCATGTACGCCGGCCGGATCTCGGAGGTCACCGACACCGATACGCTGTTCGCCCGCCCCCGGCACCCCTATACCGAGGCGCTGTTCCAGGCGCTGCCGGACAAGGCGGCCGAAGCCGGCGAACGGCTCTACTCGATTCCCGGACTGCCGCCGGACCTGATCAACCCGCCGGTCGGCTGCCGGTTCGCCGCCCGGTGCCGGTATGCGACCGACAAGTGCCGCGCCGAAGAGCCGCCGCTGGCGGCCGAGGTCGCCGGTCACGACTTCCGGTGCTTCTATCCTGTCGGGCCCTCAGAGCGGACCGAGACCGGCCGGCTGGAGGGCTACCAGGCAGCCCAGGTGGAGCAAGCGCTGGCAGGCCCCGGCATCGGTGACACGCTCCTGGACATCCAGAACCTGGTGAAGAACTTCCCGGTCACCAAGGGAGCTGTGTTGCAGCGTCGCGTCGGCTGGCTCAGTGCGGTGGCGGACATCTCCTTCACGATCAGGCAGGGCGAGACCTTCGGCCTCGTCGGCGAGTCCGGCTGCGGTAAGACCACGGTCGGCAGGCTCGTCGTGGGCTTGGAGAAGCTGAGTGGTGGTGCCATTTACTTCCAGGGCAAGGACCTGAGCAAGAGCAGCGCCAGCCAGTACCGGCGGGAGCGCAAGAACATCCAGCTCATGTTCCAGGACTCCTACGCCTCGCTCGACCCCAGGATGAGGGCCGGGACACTGCTGCGCGAGCCGCTGGTGATCCAGGGCATCGGCACCAGGAAGGAACAGCTGAAGGCCGTCACGGACATGCTGGAGAAGGTCGGCCTGCCCGCGTCGGCGGCGGACCGCTACCCGCACGAGTTCTCCGGTGGCCAGCGCCAGCGGCTTGGCTTCGCCCGCGCACTGATGCTGTCGCCTCAGCTCATCGTCGCCGACGAGCCAGTCTCCGCGCTTGACGTCTCGATCCAGGCGCAGGTGCTCAACATGATGAAGGGACTACAGCACGACCTTGGGCTGACGTACCTGTTCATCTCCCACGACCTTGGCGTGGTCCGCTACCTGTCCGACAAGATCGGGGTCATGTACCTGGGCAAGCTGGTGGAGGTCGGCCCCGCGGAGGAGGTCTACCTGAGGCCGGCCCACCCGTACACGAAGGGTCTGCTGGACTCCGCGCCGGTCGCCGATCCTGAGGCCGAGAAGGCCAAGGTGAGTGAGGGCGTGACCGGCGAACTGCCGAGCGCCATCCACCCACCGTCCGGTTGCCGGTTCCGTACGCGGTGTCCGCGAGCCCAGTCGCTCTGCGCCGACGCTGAGCCGCCCATGACGCCGTTCGCCGGCGAGGGCCACCTGGCCGCCTGCCACTTCCCGTTGCAGAGCCCGGTCGGCGCGCCCCTCGTCGCTGCGGCAGACCAGCCGGCTGTGTAGTAGGGAGGCCTGCCCCTGACTGGTGTCCGGTTGGCTGTCTGGGCCTGGGCCAGCCCGGGGCACGACCCCGCGAGGCCAGTTCGGACTACTTGACATGCGGGGGCGCATGCGATGACCGGGTACGTGCTCAGGCGGTTGGGGCAGACGATCGTCGTCACCCTGATTGTGTGCGCGATCACCTTCATGCTGCTGCATGTGCTGCCGGGCGGGGAAGTCCACGCGATCCTGGGCATCCGCGCGACCGCAGCGGAGATCGCTCACTACAACAAGTTGCTGGGCTTCAACGAGCCCGTCTACGTGCAGTTCGGCAAGTGGCTCTGGGCGCTCGTGCACGGCGACCTGGGGTTTGACCAGTTCTACAACGCGCCGGTCTCGACCATAATCTGGCAGGCCCTGCCCAAGACGGTCGTCCTCGTCTTCCTCGCCACGGCCGTGAGCCTGCTGATCGGCGTGACGCTCGGAGTATTCCAGGCGATCCGTCGCTACTCTGTGACCGATCACCTGGTGACCGGCATCACGTTCATCGGGTACGGCGCGCCTGACTTCTTCATCGGCATCGTGTTCGTCAACTGGTTCGCCGTCGACCTGCACTGGTTCCCGGCGTTCGCGCCGCAGACAAACTCCCTGTGGGGGGTGCTGTCCGACCCCATGGCCCTCGTACTGCCGGTAGCGGCGTTCGCGTTCGGCGAGTTCGCGGGCTGGAGCAGGTACATGCGCTCGTCGATGCTCGACAACGTGGTCCAGGACTATGTGCGAACCGCGTACGCCAAGGGCGCCAGTCAGCGACGGGTGGTCTGGGGCCACATCGTGCGCAACTCGCTGATGACCGTCATCACGCTCGTCGGCCTGGCCCTGGGCGGCCTGCTCGCCGGGGATGTCTTCATCGAGGTCGTGTTCAACTACCCGGGTCTCGGCCTGCTCTTCTTCCAGGCGGCGCTGAACACCGACTACCCGCTGATGCTCGCGATCACCCTGATCGGGACGCTGATCACGATCGCCGGGAACCTGGTGGCCGACGTCTGCTATGCGGTGCTCGACCCCAGGGTGCGGTACAACTAGGTCGTGACCGTCCGAGCGCAGTTCACCACACGACCAGAACTCGCCGGCACGTTCGGCATGGTGGCGTCCACGCACTGGCTCGCCTCGGCGGCCGGCATGGCGGTGCTGGAGAAGGGCGGCAACGCCTTCGACGCAGCGGTGGCAGCCGGGCTGGTCTTGCAGGTTGTGGAGCCGGACATGAACGGCCCGGGCGGCGAGGTGCCGGTCATCGGATTTCCGGTCAGCACCGGCGAGGCTTTCGTGCTCGACGGGCAGGGACCGGCCCCTGCGGCCGCGACCATCGCCGCGTTCACCGGCCTCGGCCTCGACTTGGTGCCCGGTACCGGACTGCTCGCTGCCTGCGTGCCCGCCGCATTCGGCACCTGGATGCTGCTGCTCGAGCGCTATGGCACGCTGACACTGCGGGACGTCATGAGCTACGCGATCGGTTACGCGGAGCACGGCTACCCGATTTCGGCCGGCGTCAGCGAAACCGTGGCGGCCGTTGAGACGACATTCCGTGAGCACTGGCCAAGCTCGGCGGAGGTCTACCTGGCCGACGGCGTTCCGGCGCCGGGAAGCCTGTTCGCCAACCGGTCGCTGGCCGCCTTCTATACCCGGATACTCGCCGAGGCGGAGCGCGCCGGGCCGGTCCGCGAGGCCCAGATCGAAGCCGCGAGGCACGCCTTCTACCAGGGCTTTGTGGCGCAGGCCATCGCCGACTACCTGGCGACGGCGCAGGTGATGGACGTGACCGGCAGGCCGCAGCGCGGCCTGCTCAGCGGCGACGACCTGGCTGGCTGGCGGGCCAGCGCCGAGCCGCCGGCGACGCTCGAGTTCCGCGGGCTGACGGTATGCAAGACCGGGCCGTGGGGCCAAGGTCCGGTATTCCTGCAACAGCT
>JASHTT010000644.1 GCA_030040415.1 Streptosporangiaceae bacterium
GCAACCCGGCGTGTCCTTCCGCTAGGCCGATGCCTTGCCGCCGCCTTCCCGTCCGACGTGTTCCGTCTGTGACCGACCGCGGTTGTTTCCACTCGCGGCACCGGACAGATCGACTCCGATCGCCAGCCAGCGGAGCTGCGGGACCCCTAGCCCCAGCAGGCGTCTTCCTCGCGCTCGATTGTCGCGCTCCCGGCCGCGTCTAGGGCGCCCTCCGGGCGTCGCATACGATCGGCTGCGCCGAGCCTGGACAGGGCGCCTGTGCGCCAGGGATTCGGCGCCTGCGAGGATGACGGGCGCGAACAGTCGACCTGAGCTAAGGACTTGCTATATGTCGGCTAGCTACTTATTCTGGCCTCGTGCGTCAGCCGAGAACTCAGATGAGAGAGCCAACCTATTTCGTCCTGGCGTCCTTGCTGGACGGGCCCCTGCACGGTTACGCGATCATCCAGCGCGCGGAGCACCTGTCGGGCGGCCGGGTCAGGCTGGCTACCGGGACGCTCTACACCGCCCTTGACCGGCTGACGGCCGAGGGTCTTGTGGAGCTGGTGAGCGAGGAGATCGTCAATGGCCGGGCCCGCCGCTCCTACGGCCTGACGCCTGCCGGGTCCGGCGCGCTGCGGGCCGAGGCCACGCGGATGGCGGAAGCCGCCCGCCTGGTGACAAACCGCAGCCACCGCCTCACCGCAGCCGGTCCGGCTGGGGAGGCGAGCCCGCCGTGACACCGCTGGAGCGGCGCTGCCGGCGGCTGCTGCGTGCCTATCCCGCTTGGTATCGGCACCAGCGGGCCGGGGAAATGCTCGACACCCTGCTGGCGGCCAACCCACCCGGCCGGGAGTGGCCTTCCGTCCGCGACGCGCGGGCCCTGGTGACCGGGGGCCTGCGGGTCCGCGGCTGGACCTGGCTGCTGTCGATGCTGTGGGTGGTGATAGGAGCTAGCGGAGCTATCTATGCCACTATCGCGTTCACTCACCCTGGCTACGGCGAGGGCTTGCTCATGCCTAAGAACATTCAATGGCCTGGGGAACCACAGGTCATTATCGACGCGGGCGTGATAGCAGAGGTGGTATGGGGGCTGCTTTCAGGTCCGCTGCTGGTTGCCGGTTTCGTCCGGCTCCGTGCCTGGCGGCGACGCAACTGGCTCCGGGCGGCTGGCTGGGCTGGTTCGTGGGTGGCCGGCCTGGCGCTTATGATCCAGGCCGCGAAATGGGCAGCTGCTGGGGAGTACGGCAGCACCGACGTTCTGAGCGTCGGAGAGATGGCCATCTGCGCCGCATGGCTGATGCTCGGGGCCGTGATGACCTGGATCCTGGCCGCGCCAGCTCCGCCCCGTGCCCGGAGCGTGCCCGATAAGACAGTCACAGGCGTGTAGGCAGGGTCAGCCATGGCACTCACCGAACTAACGACGACCTGCGCCACACCTGACTGGCGCCACCGGACGGAGACTGCTGAGATTGTCTGGCTCGATGCCACCGGCTATGAGCACGAGGAAGTGCTATCGAGTGTGCCAGCAGCACGCGACCTGATGGAAGCGATCATCGGGATGCCGGTCAGTGGCTCATCAGTTCTAGCTACCGGTCGGAACGCAAGGACCATGAAGCAACATGACGCTACCGGGCGAAAATAACCGCGGATCCGGCACGGGGCCTCGGCGATGATGTGGCTCTACAGCGAGCCCAGCGGGTCGGGGCCGTCTTCATGCGTATGAACCAGCTCGGCGAGCAGATCACCTAGATCCACCCAGTCATAGAGTCAGCGCTAGCGAGCTGAAAGGGCTAGCGGGGTGCCGACCGTCATGGCGTCGCGGCAAGACTGTGCCATGCTCGCCGACGGACTCTTCCTCGGGTGCGCTGGTGGGTCGTTGCCATGACCGGATTCGAACCTTCGACCTCTCCCCCTCCCTTGCCGCGCTGGTTTGGACCTAGAGCGAGCCCAGATGACCCGGCCGTCTCGGCCCTGATCGACCGCGTCGCGCGAGGGGCCGGATGGGCAGACATCGGCGGTGGGTTCAACCTCAACGCGCGGATAGACGCTGAGCCGCCGGTTGTCCTCCGGGTTCACAGGCCCTGGGTGCGCCGCGGCCGGGTGGCGGGACTGCGGCGCCTGCGCGAGCGGCTCCAGGGAACGCAAGTCCGTGTCGCTCGGCCGATTCGGATTTCCGGCTGCGACCTCCTGAGGGTCGCTGATCGTTGGGCTGAGATTGAGGAATTCATCGATCACGTCCAGCCACCGGCAGGCGAGGACTCCTACGTCCGCCTATTCGAGGAGCTCGGACGCCTTCACACCGCGCTCAAAGCAGTCTGGGAGCCCAGCCCGCCCGAACCACTCGACGACCACAGAACACTCCGGCAACTGCGTTACTCGGTCGGCTTCACACGCCGCAGGCTCGGACCCCGCAGCGAGCCGGTCGTGCATCGGATGCGCCAACTGGCTGACGAGCTCTCCAAACTCCGGAAGGAGGTCGAACTGCCATGCACTCCGATTCATGGGGACTACAAGTTGGGCAACGCGGTGGATCTGTCAGACGGCTCATGGGCCACCTTGGACCTGGATTTCGCGAGGGTCAGGGAGCGGCTGTACGACGTCGCGGGCAGCCTGCACCACGTCGCACTGGGCGGCGCATACCAAGGCGGCCTGGTGGGGCTCCCCGCCGTCGACTTGCTCGAGGCACGACGACTGCTCGCCGCCTACGAAGGCACGGCTCCGGAACCGCTGACTCGCGACGAGCACCGTTGGCTCCCCGGGGCTCTAGCCCTTATACCCCTGCACTGGGCTGCCACCGCGGGACTCGTGGGCGGCGACATCCGCGAGGCCGAGAGCGCAATGACGGCCGCCGAGGCCTGGTGGTCGCGCCGGGCTGAACTATCGTCGTAGTCCGGCGGCCCGCTCGGGTACTGGAGTTCTCTCGGCAGAGCTCCAACTCACCTGAAGCGGCCGGTACGTCCCTGGGTGGAAGACCGCTAAGCAGCAAGGGCAAAACGCCCAATGGGAGCGGGACGACCGCACGGCGTGCCACACACGTGCCATGCACGATGGCAGGCTTAACGGTCGGTGCTGGCTCCGCGAGGCCGACAAAGTCTCGGGCCACGAACGGGCTACAAGCCGCGGTGAGTGTCGTCAAGTGATTTGGCTTCACTGGCCGTCATGAATTCTGGCCCCGCAGCGCTAGTTGCCGAGACTGTCAGCTTGTCGTGAGCTGGGTTGAGGTCGGCTGTTTGTGGCCGCCCGGGGTTGCGCCGGAGTAGGTGTAGGCGGTCTGGCTGTCGCCGCGGAGCGCCTGCATGACTATGCCGTGCTCGTAGGCGGGCAGTGCGGGCAGTGCGTCTGCGCGGTGCCAGCGGGCGTCCCGGAGTTCGCCGTCGCCTGGCTTGGGCTGTCCGCCTGTGGCGCGGCATCGGAAGGTGATGTCGAGGTGCTGGGTGAGGTCACCGCTGTCGTGGGTGACGATCCCGGAGACTGTGATGGAGGTGAGCGCTTCGGGCACGGCGATGATGCCGGTTTCTTCGTAGCACTCGCGCACTGCTGCGTCGGCTGGCTGCTCGCCGGGGTCGATGACGCCGCCGGGAATCGTCCAGGTGTCACTGCCTGGGTAGCGGCCGAGGAGGACGTGGCCGTGGTCGTCGATCGTGACTGCCCTGGCGGTCGCATACCACAGCAGGGCATGCCCGATGTGGGCGCGGAGTTCGGCTACGTGCTGCGGGATAGGCATTCCAGGACTATAGGCCGCAGCAAAGCATGGCGATCTTCTGAGTATCTGGCCGCTGGCTGGCACCCCGCACTTGCCCTGCCGCCTGGCCCGCGGTGGATTGGTCTTACTGATGGCCAGCCGGTAGGACTGGGTGCCGGT
Source organism: Streptosporangiaceae bacterium (assembly GCA_030040415.1). Lineage (GTDB taxonomy): Bacteria > Actinomycetota > Actinomycetes > Streptosporangiales > Streptosporangiaceae > JAJYUU01. Next base: position 3,845 of record JASHTT010000644.1, read on the forward strand.
CTCGAGGATGTGGGCGTTGAAAGTAACCCGGTCGAGGATGGCGGCGACGAGCCGGGGGCCAGGGAAGACCGATCCCCATTCGCTGAACGGAAGGTTGGTCGGCAGCCGATGGAGGCTTTCTCGTCGCGTTCGGTGATGATCTGGAACAGCAGTTCGGCGCCGCGGGGGTCGAGCCGCACCCAACCCGAGTTCGTCGAGCAGGAGCAGGTCGAGGCGTCCGTAGCGGCAACCATGCCGGACAGCCGGCGGCTGTCGGCAGCCTCAGCTAGTTCGTTGACCAGGATGGCGGTGGTGGAGTAGCGGAGCCGTCGGCCTTGGTCGCAGGCGGCCAGCCCGAGGCCGATGAGCAGACGGGTTTTGCCGTGCCGGAGTCGCCGAGCGCGACGACCGGCTGCCCGGCGTCAATCCACGCGCCGGTGGCCGGGGTGGCGAGCTGGGGCGGCGATGCCGGGGATGAGGTCGGTGTTGGCGAACCCGTAATGCCATCGCAGCGCGACGAATCGCTCGCCCTCGGCGCGATCCCGGCCGCGCAGCACCCGGATCACCGCGGGCTTGAGGTTGTCGTAGCGGATCCCGCCCGGAACGGCGCCGAAATGCTCGAACGCCAGCACGTGCCCTTCCAGGAATGGCTCCTGCGCCTGGGTGGCGAACGCGACGTGGAATGCCCGGCCCGAGCAGGACAGCCGCCGCACGAACAACCACAGCTTCAGCATGACCCCGGCGATCACCGCCTGGAACTCGCCGAAGTCCCACCTCGGCCTCTCCGCCGGCAGATGCGTCTACGGCACTGCAACGTCCGTGTGCTGCAGGCCGAGCTCGGCCCGGCGGCGGGCCACATACCGCGACACGCTCACCTCCGAGCAGGTGGCGCCATGCTCGGCGACCAGCCGCTGCCACACCCGCCGGGCAGTGTGCCGCTGCTTGCGCGGGACCTGCTGATCGGCCAGCAGCCATCCGTCGATAGTCATGGCGTAAGCGTCGATAGCCGGCCGCGGCCGCTGCCGATACGGCTTACGCGGCGGCGACACCGCCGAGGCCAGCGCCTGCCGCACCGTCCGCCGGTGCACAC
>JASHTT010000645.1 GCA_030040415.1 Streptosporangiaceae bacterium
CCGCCGCCACCGCCGCCCTGGGCGTCGCGGTCGGCTGGTGGATGTTCCTGATCGGCGCGCTGGCCACGCTGCTGGCTCTCATCGGGTTCGTCTTCGAGTACTACCGCGGCCACTACTCGCACTAGGCCGGTACGGCACGACCGGCCGGCGCGTCGAGCGCGGCGAGGCCAGTCAGGTCAACGCAATTGAGCGCCCGGACCCTGGCGACCACTATGAGCAGGGACTGGCAGCTCCGGCAGCGCATGACGGCACCCGGCGCGCGCAGGTAGACCGCCGTCTCGGCCAGCGGCCGCCGGGCGCCGCAGGTGGCGCAGGTGCCGAGCGCAGCCGTCATCTCGGTGCCGAATAGCTCTATCAGCAGACCGCCGACAGCGTTGCCGTCGAGCGCTGCGGCTGGCCCCGGCTCCGGGTAGCTACCGGTCGTCATCGCCCGGTAGCGCCGAATCGCTCGGTCTTGACCTGGGTCGCCGGGTAGCCGATAGCCACCAGGCCGTTCGCCGCGGCTTCGACGAAGGGCGTCGGGCCGCACACGAACGTCGCCGGATCGTCGCCGGCCGGCCAGGAGACTTCGGCCAGCAGGCGCGCGTCGATCCGGCCGGAGTACCCGGCCCAGCCCGGCGGCTGGCTGCGGGTCAGCGTGTAGATCACCTGCACTCCGTCCCGGCCGTAGCTGTCCAGCTCGGCCCGGTAGATGACCTCTGGGAGGGACCGCGCCGAGTACAGCAGCCTGGTCGGCACCTTGCTGCCGATGCGCTCTCGGTGTCGCAGCATCGCGCGCAACGGGACGATTCCCGAGCCGCCTGCGACCAGCATCAGCGGCCGGCCGCCGACCTCGGCACCGGCGCCGGTCCAGACAAAGTAGCCTCCGATCGGGCCGCGAACCTCCAGTTCGTCGCCCGGCCGCAGTTCGTCTGTCAGGTAGGGGGAAACCTCGCCGTCGTCGAGCCGTTGCACAGTGATCGCTACCGGTTCGCCGGGCGCCGATGCGATGGAGTAGGACCGCTCGGCTGTGTAACCGTCCTCGGCGGTGAGCCTGACGTCCAGGTGCTGGCCAGCCTCGTGGCCAGGCCACCCGGTCAGGTCCAGGACGATCGTCCGGACAGTGGGCGTCTCCTGCGTGACATCCCGGACCGTGCCGGTCAGCCAGGTCAGTCGCCCGCGTAGCGCTGTTCCCGCCATGGATCCCCGTACATGTGGTACCCGTAAGTCTCCCAGAACCCTGGCTCGTCCTCGTCCAGCAGTTCCAGGCCGCGCACCCATTTGGCGCTCTTCCAGAAGTACAGGTGCGGTACCAGCAACCGGGCTGGGCCGCCGTGCTCTGCCTCGAGTGGCTCGCCGTCGTAGCCGAACGCGAGCCAGGCCCGGCCGTCAGTGACGTCCTCGATCGGCATGTTCGTGGTGTAGCCGCCATCGCAGAAGGCGAGGACGAACTCTGCCCCGCTGTCGACCTGCGCCAGGAGCGTATCGACCGACACGCCCTGCCACTGCGTGTCCAGCTTCGACCAGCGGGTCACGCAGTGGATGTCCACCGTGACGTCCTCCGCTGGGAGTGCCTTGATCTCTGGCCACGTCCACGACTTCAGCGTGTCGCTGCCCTGCCTGATGGAGAACGTCCAGCTGTCGAGGGATGCGGTCGGCGTCGGCCCTGCCGACAGGACGGGAAAGTCACTGGTTACATACTGACCGGGCGGCACGCGGCCCTCGCTGCCCGCAGGCACGCGATGCCGACCGTGAAAACCGCGGGAGACTGGGCTCACGCTGGCAGATACCTCCCACTCCAGGCCCGGCTCGGGCAGCCTTCGTGGCAGCTTATCGCGCGCCGGTTCGCCAGAGCTCACCGGCACGAGCCGTCGTCAGCGCTCCTCGTCCTCCGCAGCCGGGTCGCGCTCCGGTGGCGGCTGCACTGCCTGTGCCCCGCCGTGACCTGGCGTGGGCACGGCGGCCCCGGTTGGCTCCTCGTGCCCGTTGCCATGGCCGTTGCCGTGTCCATCGCCGTGGCCGTTCCCGTGATCACCGTTCGGGTGGCCATCGGTCATCGGCACGCTTTCGGTGACGACCTTGTACAGCCGCTCGCGCACCCGGCCCATTGCGCCGCGCATGCCCGGCGCGGGCACGCCGGTCTCCTCAGCCTCGCCAGGCGGCAGTTCCGGGTGCACCGTCCTGGACGTCAGGACCGCGAGGCTCTCTTCGTCGACCGGCCTGGTCTCCTCGATGAACTCGCCGGTCGGCAGCTGGCGGATGATGCCCGTCTCAACCCCGTGCTGGATCAAGTGCAGATCCTTGCGCTGCAGGCCGAGGCAGATGCGTTTAGTGATGATGTAGGCGATCGCCGGGCCGACGAAGATCGAGACCCTGGCCCACCAGGTGATGGCGTAGAGCGAGATATCCAGGTGGTCGGCGATGATGTCGTTCGCGCCCTCGGCCCACAGCACGCCGTAGAAGGTGATTGCGGCGATGCCGATGGCCGTCCTGGTCGGCGCGTTCCGCGGCCTGTCATTGATGTGATGCTCGCTGCGGTCGCCGGTAATCCATTGTTCGAGGAACGGCCAGAGCGCGGCGCCGCCGAAGATGATGCCGAGCGGGACAAGGGCCGGGAGGAAGACGTTGAACGCCCAGGTATGGCCGAAGGTGACCCACTGCCAGTTCGGCATGATGCGCAGGGCACCCTCGAGCGCGCCCATGTAGAAGTCAGGCTGGGAGTCCGCCGACATGGCCACCGGGTTGTAGGGCCCGTACAGCCACACGGGGTTGATCTGCACGAACGTGGCCGCGATCGTCAGCGCGGCGAACGTGAAGAAGAAGAATGCCCCGGTCTTGGCCATGAAGTACGGGTACATCGGCGCGCCGACGACGTTCTCGTTGGTGCGGCCCTTGCCCGGCATCTGGGTGTGCTTCTGGTGGAACATGATGAACAGGTGCGCGGTTACCAGCGCCAGGATCAGCCCGGGTATGACCAGCACGTGCAGGATGTACAGCCGGGGAATGATCTGATTACCCGGGAACGGCCCGCCGAACAGGAAGAACGCCAGGTACGTGCCGACGATCGGGAACGACTGCAGGATCCCCTCGGTGATGCGCAGGCCCGCGCCGGACAGCAGGTCGTCGGGTAGCGAGTAACCGAACAGGCCCTCGAACATGCCGAGGGTGAACAAGATGATGCCGATCAGCCAGTTGATCTCGCGCGGCTTGCGGTACGCGCCGGTGAAGAAGACGCGGATCATGTGCGCCATGATCGCGGCCATGAACAGGTCGGCCGCCCAGTGGTGGATCTGCCGGATGAGCAGCCCGCCGCGCACGTCGAAGCTGATGTTCAGGGTGGAGGCGTAGGCCTCGCTCATCGTCCGGCCGTCCAGTGGCACATAGGAGCCGTGGTAGACGATCGGCGTCATGCTTGGCTGGAACCACAGCGTGAGGAACGTGCCGGTGAGCAGCAGGATGATGAACGAGTAAAGGATTATCTCCCCGAGCAGGAACGACCAGTGGTCCGGGAACACCTTGCGGAGCAGGACGCGGACGCCGCGGGCGCCGTGAAGCCGGTCGTCCAGCCAGCTGCCGGCGCCCTCCAGGCCGCGCTCGACGCTCAT
>JASHTT010000646.1 GCA_030040415.1 Streptosporangiaceae bacterium
CGTCTGGTTGGTCTCGTCCACCGACAGCGTCGTCTGCGAGAGCCAGGCGACCTTCGCTGGGTTACGTACCTGCACCGTGGCACTTCCGGCCGGGCCGTCAACGAGATGGATGTTGCCAGGAGCCTCGCCAGTGGTCCCCACGACCTCCTCGTGGCCCTCGTGGCCGATCAGCAGGATGTCGAAGTCCTGGGCAGCGAACCGCCGTGCCTCGTTGTGCACCTTGGTCACCAGAGGGCAGGTAGCGTCGATCGTCCGCAGCCCGCGTTCGGAGGCCTGCTGACGCACCTCGGGTGACACGCCGTGCGCGGAGAACACCACGACCGCGCCCTCGGGCACGGCGTCGGTCTCCTCGACGAAGATCGCGCCGCGTTCCTCGAGGGTACGCACGACGTGGATGTTGTGCACGATCTGCTTGCGCACGTAGACCGGCGCACCGTAGCGCTCGAGAGCCTTCTCCACGGCCTGAACAGCCCTATCTACCCCGGCACAGTAGCCACGGGGCTTGGCGAGCAGTACTCGGCGGCTCGTAGCAGGCATGTAACCCATGTTAGATGATCATCTTGGCGGCCCAGCCGGCCCTCACCACCGGGTCTGGCCGACACTATCTTTGCCGGTCCTCGACTTGCGGAGACGCCAACTGGCGAGAATGATCCTCTAGCGGCGTTTCGCCCGCATGGGGAGGGGTCCGGATCTGCGCGTGCCGGCGGATCAGGGACAGGGACATCGAGGAGCATCATCATGGGCATGCAGCAGATCTCAGACCGGGTGAGGACGGGTCCGACGCAGGTACTTCGGGCTTTCTTCGCCGGCATCGGGCGGATCCTGCTGACCGCTGACCGGCCAGATGGCAGGCCGACTTCAGCGTCGCGCGGAGGCGGGGAGGACTACGACCCGCAGTCAGGGCGTTCGCAGGCCACTCAGGCTGCGGCGAGGTGGCGGGACCTGGACAAGACCGGGAACGTGCGGCTGCTCTCGGCGGAGGACATGGCCCGTGAGTTTGGCGTCGAACGGACCGAACGATCAGGTACCGCTGGACCGGCGCCGAGCGCCAAGCCGTACGGAAGCGGCGCAGCGCTCACCGACGTCATGAGCGGGAACGGCGTTCCGCGTGCCAGCGGCCACGAAGAACCAGCTCCGGGCGCCCAGACGGGTACTATCGCCGCCAAGCTGCCGCTGGCCGACTACGAGCAGTTGTCCCTGCCCTCTATCCGGGCGCGGCTGCGCGGCCTCGACGTAGCGCAGCTGCGCGTCCTCGCCGAGTACGAGCGCACGCACGCCGAGCGCCCCGAAGTACTCGGCATGTTCGAGCGCCGGATCGAGAAGCTCGCGGCGGGCGGGTGACTGGCGGCACGACGGTGATCCGCAGCACGGCCCAGGCCGCCACTACGACCGAGGCCGCCACTACGACCCAGGCCACAAGCACGGCCGGGGCCCACAGGGCGACCCAGGCCCGCAGAGCACGTCTTCGGCAGCGCCAGAGCTGAACACATGCCCCTGGAGACGTCCGAGCAGTCGCCGGTGCCCGTGCGCACAGTCGTCCGGCTCGTGGGCGAGTGGATCGGCCGGCTGGGTAGCGTCTGGGTCGAAGGACAGATCGCAGAGCTGACCCGGCGCGGCGGAACCGTCTTCATGACGCTGCGCGACCCGGTGGCCGCCGTCTCGGTGCGGGTTATCTGCGCCAGCTCGGTACTCGACGCCAATCAGCCAGCCCCGGGCGAAGGCGCCCGTGTCGTCATCTGGGCCAAGCCCGAGTTCAACGCGACAAGGGGCTCGTTCGCGCTGAGCGCGGCGCAGATCAGGGCGGTAGGCATCGGCGAGCTGCTGGCCCGCCTCGAGCGGCTGCGCGTCGCGCTCGCGGCCGAGGGCCTGTTCGCGGCGGAGCGAAAGCGCAAGCTGCCGTTCCTGCCGAACACGGTCGGCCTCATCTGCGGCCGGGATTCGGCGGCGGAGCGGGACGTGCTGCGCAACGCCGCGCGTCGCTGGCCGGCCGTTCGGTTCCGGGTTGAGCAGGTGGCTGTCCAGGGCCCGCACGCCAGCGAGGAAGTCGTCTTCGCCCTGCAGCGGCTCGACGCCGACCCGGCGGTGGATGTGATCATCATCGCCCGCGGCGGCGGATCGGCCGAGGATCTGCTGCCGTTCTCCGACGAGGATCTGGTGCGTGCCGTTGCTGGCTGCACGACGCCGGTGATCAGCGCCATCGGCCACGAGCAGGACGTGCCGCTGCTCGACCTCGTCGCCGACGTCCGGGCCTCGACGCCGACCGATGCGGCAAGGCGCGCAGTACCGGATGTCGCCGAGCAGCTTGCCCTGATCGACCAGCTGCGCCAGCGCGCCCGCCGGTCGCTGGCCGGCAAGCTGGACCGGGAGAGCTCGTGGCTCACCGCGATCCGGTCCAGGCCCGCGATGGCAAGCCCGCTGCTGGAGATCGACAGGCGGCAGGAGCAGGTGCTGAGCCTGGCGGAGCGGGCCCGGCTTTCGGTGAGCACCAGCCTGTCGCGGGCCGTCGATGACCTCGCGCACATCCGGGCACGGCTGGTCGCGCTGTCGCCCGCGGCGACGCTGCGCCGCGGGTATGCGATCGTGCAGCGCGAAGACGCGAGCGTAGTGCTGGCCGCGGCGGACGTAGCCGCTGGCGACCAGCTCACGCTCCGGTTCGCCGATGATCAGCTGCGAGTCACCGCCGAACATCGGCTGCCGGACGGCTGACCAGGCAGACAACCGGCGGACCGGCGGGCTGACACGCCGCATGGGTCCCCCGTCGCGCTTGCCGTGGCGCATAGGCTCAAATCGTGGCCAGGCCGAACGGCGACTCCGCCAGCCAGCAGCGTCCCGCCTACGAGCAGGCGAGGGACGAGCTAACTGAGCTTGTCAGGCGGCTGGAAGCTGGCGGCCTGACCCTGGAGCAGTCCCTGCAGCTCTGGGAGCGAGGCGAGCAGCTAGCCGCCATCTGCGAGGACTGGCTGGAGGGCGCGAGGGCCAGGCTGGCCGCCGCCATGGCTCGCAATGACGACCCCGGCCCTGGCCAACAGCGCGATCCCCGGGCGCCCGAAGGTGCCGGTCCGGCGGGCGAACCCCGGACCTCAGCCAGGCCGGAGCACGGTGCCCCGTTCTGACGCGCCGAAGGCGCAACCCGAACCGCGCAGCAGCGGTCTGCGGGCCGTGCAGCGATGGCTTCCGCTCTCGTTCGCCGTCGCGGCGCTGCTCGCGGCCTGCGGCAACGTATCCGGCGGATCGTCGCCGGCCCCAAACCGGGTGGGCGCGCCGACCGGCCGTGCTTCGACGCCCACCGCGACCATGAGCCCCGGCCAGGCGAGCGCCGCGCGCTGCGGGGCGACTGCGGCGCAGCAGGCGCTGTCGCAGTCCGGGACGCTCACCGGCGTGCAGTTCGTCTCCGCCAGCCGCGGCTGGGTGGTGGGCGCGCGCCAGATACTCGCCACGACGGATGGCGGGCACAGCTGGGCCGTCCAGCAGACCGGGAACCTGGGGCTCGCCTCCGCTGACTTCATAGGGAACGACACCGGCTGGGCTGTCGGCGCGGATACCTTGCTGACCACGTCGGACGGTGGGCAGCGCTGGACAGCGCTGCCCGAGCCGTGCCCGGTTATCCGGTCTGTCCACTTCGCCTCGGCGACAGTCGGCTTTGCCATCGCAGGTGGCGCGCCGCTCGAGCCGGGGTCTCTAGCGCCGACGTCTGGTGGCCAGCTGCTGGCCAGCACCGATGGCGGGCGAAGCTGGACCCGGCTGCCCGCTCCGGCCAACCCCCAGAGCGTGTGCTTCGCCAATTCGCAGGACGGCTGGCTGGGCGCCGGCGGCGCCCTGTATCGCAGCACGGACGGCGGCGCTGCCTGGACACAAGTTGGTGCAGGTCCTGGCCGCAGCGACGCCGGTTACCCGTTCACCATGATCGTCCAGTGCGCCGGCGCCAGCTCCGCCTGGGCCACGGACATCGGCACCGGCGTGGCATCCAGTCAGCAACCGCACCTCGGCTATCACGCCGGCCCGGCCGGGGTATCAGCGATCTTCGCCGAGCAGTACTTCCCGCATCCCGGGATCGCCGTCACCGCGAGGTCGCCTGGGCCGTATGCCGGGGCGATGTCGGCCATCAGCCCGACCACGGCCGTCTACGTGGACAACTGCCCGGCCTGCGGCTACGGCACCGCCCCGTGGGACCTGGCGACGGCCGCCGGCGCCACGCTGGCCGCTGCGGGAAACGTCGGCTACCTGACGGAGGCCACTGCAGCGAGCTTCCTGGGACCCTCGACCGGCTGGGTGGTCGGCGAATTCACGAACTACAGCAACCCCAGCAAGCCACGTTCCTACCAACGAGTCGTCTATACCGATGACGGCGGCCGGAACTGGCAGGTGCAGTACTCGGCCAGCTAGGCCACATGGAGCTTGGCCAGGACATCGAGAGCCCTGTCCGCGAGCTGGCGCGCGCGTTCCTCGTCCGGTGCGCGGGCGACCTCGAACGCAAGCAGCCACAGCGCGCCGGTCAGCAGGATGCCCGCGGCCTCGTCGAGCGCCTCCCCGCTGCGCGCGAAGAACCTGGTGTTCCGGCCGACCCACGCGGAGAGTCGGTTGCCCCAGATCCGGCCGAAACCCGGGGGTCCGTCGGCACTCGCGAAGATGGCGACAAGCTCGCGTTGCTCGAGGCAGACGTCCAGGTAGGCGCGCGCACCAGCCAGCAAGAGCCGCGTCGGGTCGGTGACTCCCGCGCTGCGGGACTGCCTGACTGCAGTGCGAGTCCTGGCGTCCGCCTCGTGCTGCAGCTGCTCGTATAAAGCTAGGTACAGATCCGCTTTTCCGGTGAAATGGTGGTAGAGGCTGCCTACGCTCGCGCCCGCCAACGTGACGATGTCGGTCACGTTCGCGCGCGTGTAGCCCTCGAGCATGAAGACCTCGCGGGCGGCCTGGAGCAGCGCGTCCCGCGTCGATTCGCTGCGCACAGCGGGACCACGCTCGGCATCGTGTCCAGCTTGTGCGCGGTCAGTCGTCATATCAGCGGCGTTCTCGAGCGGGGTTGGGCAGGCCGCGGTGCGACCCGCTACATAGGATTCCACCGACGGCCGCCGACAGGAAGGTGCTGCGCTCATGGGCGAGGCTGAGACGGCCGGAGGGCCGGGCATCACGGCCGGAGGGAGCTACGCCGGCGGCCCGGCGGCGACTCCCGAGCCGGGGCGGCACGCGCCGGACCGAAACCTCGCGCTCGAACTGGCCAGGGTCACCGAGGCTGGCGCCATGGCGTCGGCACGCTGGGTCGGGCGGTGCAACAAGAACGGCGCCGACGCCGCGGCGGTCAACGCGATGCGGCAACTCATCAACACCGTATCGATGAACGGCGTCGTAGTGATCGGCGAAGGCGAGAAGGACCACGCGCCGATGCTGTACAACGGCGAGCAGGTAGGCGACGGCACAGGCGCGCTGTGCGACGTCGCAGTTGACCCGATAGACGGCACGCGGCTCACCGCGAACGGCATGCCGAATGCCATCTCGGTCATCGCCGTCAGCGCCCGCGGCTCGATGTACGACCCGTCCGCTGTGTACTACATGTCCAAGCTTGTCACCGGCCCGGACGCGGCCGACGCCGTCGACGTCGACGCCCCGCCCGCAGCGAACATCGCCGCGGTGGCCAGGTCGAAGCATTGCTCGCCGTCCGACGTGACGGTCGTCCTGCTGGACCGGCCGCGGCACGAGGACCTGATCAGGCAGATCCGCGAAGCCGGGGCGCGGATCAAGCTGCTGACCGACGGCGACGTGGCAGGCGCGATCATGGCAGCGCGCGATGGCACGGGCGTCGACCTGATGCTGGGGATCGGCGGCACGCCGGAAGGGATCATCGCCGCGTGCGCCATCAAGTGCCTGGGCGGCGTCATCCAGGGCAAGCTGGCACCGCGCGACGACGCCGAGCGGGCCAAGGCGGTCGATGCCGGACATGACCTGAGCCGGGTGCTGACGACCGACGAGCTCGTAGCGTCGGACGACGCGTTCTTCGCCGCGACGGGGATCACTGACGGCGAGCTGCTGGCAGGCGTCCGGTACCGGTCCGGCGGCGCTACGACGCACTCGCTGGTCATGCGCGCCCGGTCCGGCACCGTGCGCAACATTTACAGCGAGCACCAGTTCTGGAAGCTGAGCGCCTACAGCGCGGTGGATTTCCA
>JASHTT010000006.1 GCA_030040415.1 Streptosporangiaceae bacterium
CAGCGGCGGCAATGACACGGTTATCTCCAGGAGCACGATGTCGGCTGACAGCTAGAGCGAACAACCAACCACGGTAGCCGAGCATTCCTCGCCGGTGCCGCGCGACGCCGCTCCGCCTTGACCTGCACCGCCCTGGTCATCGCGCCCGCACCCGGTCATCTGTCCAGGCGGCCTCAGGCGGGTTAGTTAGAAACCCCTATCGCCGCAGGCCACCCTGACGAATAGGCTCGCGCTCATGACCGACGGCGACTGGAGGGATGGCGGGTTCAGGCAGCGTCGGCCCTCCGCGGAGACTCTCGCCTGGGTTGCGGCGTCGATGGGCCGGGGCAGTCGCATCGTTGGCTATCGCCGGTTGACCGGTGGCGTCTGCTCCGCCGTGAACCGGCTGACTGTCGAGCGACGCGAAACGCGCACATTCGTCGTGCTGCGGCAGTACCCGGGCGGGCTTGGCCTGCAGGAAAGCTTGGAGAAGGAGATCGCCAACCTTGGCGTGGTGGCGGGAAGCGGGCTCCCGGTTCCGGGCATCCTGGCTGCTGATGTTGCCGGTGCTTCGACGGGGGGCGCGCCATCGTTGCTGATGACCCGGTTGCCGGGGCACGTTCACCTCAATCCGGCGGAACCTCGGTCGTGGATGACGAGGATCGCGGAGATTGCTGCGTTGCTGCATTCCCTCGATCTCCCCGCGAAGGTGTTCAGACCTTGGACGGATTCTTGGATCGCTCCTCTAGACGGGTTTCAGGTGCCGGCCGGCGCCCAGAAGCCGGCTGTGTGGAAGGCAGCGTTTGGTGTCATGGCGGCGCCGCCGCCAAAGGACACGGCCGTCTTTCTGCACGGCGATTTCCTGCCTGTCAACATGCTGTGGTCGCGCGGGAGGATTACTGGACTGACCGACTGGAATGGCATCTATCGGGGGGCGCGCGCGATTGACATCGGGCACTGTCGGCGATACTTGGCAGCGCTCTACTCGCCCGAGTGGTCGGAGGAGCTTTGGTCGCTCTATGAGTCGATCGCTGGGGTGACTCTCGATCCGTGGTGGGACCTGTATGCCCTGCTGCACTATGACGATAGCGGGCCGAAGTGGATCCGTGGTCAGGTCGCTGGGCGCGTTCCCGTCGATTTGCCCGGCATGACTTCCCGGGTCGAGGTCGCTATCGAGATAGCGCTACGGCGCCTCGGATAACTGCGGGTTCCCTGCTAGTCGCCCTTCCGGTTCTGGCACGCCGCACACTCGCACACACGCCGCACAGACCCCTGCACGAAGGCCAGTCGCACTCGCATCAACCACCGGCTAATAGCGAGACGCCACGCTAGGTAAGTCGCAAGGTGAGGCCTTCACATTTGGCCGTGAGCTGCGAGGATGCGCGTTCTTGAGGGTGGCGTCCACGGGTTAAGCGGGCTGCGTCCACGGGGTTATGAGCTGGTCTGCCGGGTTTGACTGCTGGGCGCGCGGGTCCGGCGGTTCCAGCGGGGGTCGGCGTCGGCGATGGCCTGGCTGAGGGCTTCGAGTTCGGCGACCAGCTCGCGCAGGCGGCGGTGGTTGTCGAACCAGGGCTGGTAGTCGGCGAGCTGGTCGTCGGACAGGAACCGGGTGATGGTCTTGCCGTCTTTCTTGCGTGTCCACTGGTGGTAGGGGCCGTGCAGCTGGGGTGGGTCGGCGTGGCAGCGGCAGCGCGGGTGGCCGCAGCGCATGGGCCGGTCGGTGAGGGTGCCGGGCAGCGCGAATCCCAGGGCGGCGATCTCGGCGGCGATCTCGGCGGCCCGGGCTTGCTGGCGGCGGGTGGGAGACACGGTGTCAATGCTCGCATGGCGGTCCGTGATCCCGGCGAATTCTCACAGTATAAAGGCTGTGTGATACCGGCTGAGGTGGCCGCCTGCGCGGCCTCGTGGAAGCCCGCGGCGGGAACCCCCGCGCAGGCGGGGGCGTTTGCCCGGCAGGTCGTGGCCGGGTGCGGGCCGTTGCCGACGGCCGACCGGGCCAAGAACCTCTTGTGGGCGGCGTCCAGGCTCGCCGGGTGGGGCATGTCGGTCGGGCTGGAGCCGGTGCCGGGCGTGCTGCTGCACCCGAGCGTGATCGAAAGGTTCACCGCGCACGGGCCGGGCCTGTCCGGGCCGGCGCGGCGGACGCTGCGCACGAATCTGCGGTTCATCGCCCGCCGCGTGGTGCCGCATCTGGACCCCGCCGGCGCGCCGCTGCCCCGCGAGCGGGCCAAGGCTCCTTATACGCGTGCCGAGATCGCCGGGTTCCTGGCGCTAGCCGATGCGCAGCCGACGCCGGGCCGGCGGGCCAGGGCGGCAGCGCTGCTGTGCCTGGGGGCAGGGGCCGGGCTGATCCGCTCCGACCTGCGCACCGCCCGCGGCACCGACATCTGCTGCCGGTCCGGCGGTGTCATCGTCGAGGTCCGCGGCGGGCGGGCCCCGCGCGCAGTGCCGGTGCTGGCCCGCTACCACGCGCCGCTGCTGGAGGCCGCCGCGTTCGCCGGGGACAGCTTCCTCACCGGCGGCACCGAGCCCGGGCGGGGCAACATCACCAACCCGCTGGCCCGCTCGCTGGCCGGCGGCACCGGGCTGCCAGCCCTGGATACCTCCCGCCTGCGGGCAACGTGGCTGGCCGAGACCGCGGCGCTGATCGGCCTGCCCGCGTTCCTGCGCGCCGCCGGGATCTCCTGCTGCCAGCGGCTCGGCGACATCACCGCCGGCCTCGACCCCGCCGGCGGCGAACAGCATGCGGTGACGCTGCTCGGCGGCAGCACCCGGTGACACGACGGTGGGCAGGCCGATCTCGCTGGCCCGCCTGGAGGAAATCATTGACGCCTCGCATGTCGCGACCGCGATCGAGGCGTTGCTCCCGGCCGGCGTGCGGCACCGGCAACTGCACGCGCGGACCCTGCTGACCGGCATGCTGCTGGTCCTGGCCGACGGCCGGCCCGCTCACCTCACCCGCGTCCACGCCGCGCTGACCAGCCTGCCCGGGCACGACCAGAAACGCCTCGGCGTCACCGAAGACTGGAACAACGGCCCGCACCAGCTCACCTACAGGCAGGTCGAGCACACCAGCCGTCTCATCACCCGCGCCCTGGCCAAAGCCGAGCCCGACGGCGCCCCGTCGCCACCCCTGCAGCACGTGTGTGACCTGCTGACCGAGGCCAGCATCCCCTGGGCGTTCAAGGACGCCAGCACCTCGCTGGCCGTCGACTGGACCGACACCGAATCCTGGTTCCGGCCGGTCCCCCACCAGGCCGCCGGCACCGGCACCGACCCCGAGGCCAGCTGGGGACACCGCAACGTGGTCCGCACCATCGAGGAAGGAAAGATGTTCTTCGGGTACTACCTGTCAGCGGCGGTCATGGTGGCCGAAGAGGACGGCGCGCCCGTGCCCGAGCTCGCCCGCCGGATCACCGTCTGCAATAGCAGCCAGGACCCGGCCGCCGAACTCGCCGCAGTGCTCGCCGCCATGCCCGGCAGCGGCATCCGGCTGGGCGACATCATCGCCGACTCCGGCTACTCCCACCGCGTCCCGGCTACCTGGGCGCAACCCCTGCGCGCCGCCGGCGCCAGCCTCGTCCACGACCTGCACCCAAACGACCGCGGACCCCGCGGCACCCACCAGGGCGCGATCATCGCCAGCGGGAATCTGTACTGCCCTGCCACACCGCCGGCCCTGCTGCAGCTGATTCCGCTGCCACCGGGCGCCAGCACCGCCGACACCGCCGTCCACGACCAGCAGACCGCCGAGGCGGCCCGGTACAAGCTCGGCGTCCACGCCGCAGACGACGCCGACGGCTACCGCCGGCACACCTGCCCCGCCGCCGCCGGGAAAATCCGCTGCCCGCTGCGCCCGGCGTCCATGGCGCTCGACCGCTCCCGGCCCGAGATCCTGAACCCGCCGGCCCACCCGCCGGCCTGCTGCAGCCAGCAGACCATCACCGCCGGCCCCGGCGTCGCGGCGAAAACCCGCCAGAAGCACGACTACCCCTCCGCCGGATGGCGGCATTCCTACAGGCGGCGCACCGCCGCCGAGCGGCTCAACGCCGCCATCAAGGACACCGCCGTCAACAGCATCGACCGGGGATGGATCCGCCTCACCGGACTCACCCCGCTCATGCTCTGGCTCACCTGCCTGATGGTCGTGCGCAACCAGCGCACCCTCGCGGCCTTTCAGGCCCGCCAGCAACACCACGCGCGCGACCCAGCCCAGCCGCGCGCCCGCAAGCGGCGCCGCCAGCTCACCGGCGCCGACCCGCCCTGACCAGGCACGCGCCAGCATCACCGCAGCAGCCGTCAACGACCAGCACCACTACCACGGCCATGCCGCGCCCTCACGCCCGCCAGCACACGCCCGCAAGCCACAACCAGCCGTCGAAACGCCAGCCAAGCCCGCGAGAAACAGACCAGCAAGATCAACTCAGCACTAGCGCGAGACTGTCAGACCCAAATGTGAGACTGCAACGTGGTGGAGTGTGAAAACCACCTGGTGGTCAGGGGCGGGGTCGAACCGCCGACCTTCCGCTTTTCAGGCGGACGCTCATACCGACTGAGCTACCTGACCGAGACGGCCGACAGAGAACCGCATCCTGGGTTCCCGGGCGCCGACCCGAGCGGTCCTGACGGGATTTGAACCCGCGACCTCCACCTTGACAGGGTGGCGAGCACTCCGAGCTGCTCTACAGGACCTCGCGCTGCCTACCAACCAGCGTGGCCCGGCAGCCCAGCGCAGTATCTACCGCCTGGCCCGAAAGAGCATATCACCGGGATGCTCGTGGGTCAGTCCAGCTTCCGAC
>JASHTT010000647.1 GCA_030040415.1 Streptosporangiaceae bacterium
CCGCGCCCTTGCCGCCGTTGCCGCCCTGCTGCCCGGCCGAGCCCAAGCCGCCAGTGCCGCCGTTACCCCCGTCGCCGCCGTTCCCGCCGTGCCCGCCCGCGCCACCAGCGCCGCCGGTGCCGCCCTGGCCGGCAATGGCTACGTCACCGGTGAACGTGTCGTCGGCCAGCGTGACGTTACCCGAGGTGATGAGCAAAGCCCCGCCAACGGCGGCCCGGCTTCCGCGGCCGGCTCCCCCGGCCTTGGCCTTCTTGGCTGCACCGGCTGCCTTGCCCGGCAGCCCGTCACCGCCAGCGGCGCCATGCGCGGAGGCATTGCTCCCGGCGGCACCGGCGTGGCCCGCCGAACCGGCTGCCCCAGCGGCCCCGTTGCCGCCCGCCTTCCCATTGGCCGTGGACGCAAGGCCGCTGATCAGCGTGATGCCGCCGATTGTGAGCGTTCCGCCGGACACCTCGAACATGCGCACCTTGGAATTGCCGCTGAACGTCACGGCGAAGCCATTGGCCTCGATCCGGACAGACAGTCCCGACGGCACCGAGATCGTGGCGGTGAACGTGACACCCGACGAGCAGTTCGCCCCGTAATCGACGGTGCCACCCGCGGCGACAGCGTCCTTGAGCGCGGAGAAGGTGCAGCTGGTAAGCACCGTATCGGGTGCGAAGCCGTGCGTCGCGGCCAGCGCCGAGACGTCCCATCCGGTGGTAGCTAACGCTACCGCCGCTACTAAAAGAGCTGATCTTGCTGACGAAACGCCACGTGAATACATGACCCGGCCCCCCGACCCCTGCTTGCCGCTCACAATGGCAGAGCAAATCGGCCATTGCAACCGCCTTTATCAGCCGATGCCTGCCACGCTCGTGAAGGTCCGGGCAACCAAACGACGCGCTGGCCGGCTCTAGGCAATGTGAGGTCTGCGCCCGAAGAAGGAACCGCCGGCGATGACACGCCGCGATGACGACTTCGCCGAGTACGCTGCCGCCCGCATGCTGGCGCTGCAGCGGCTGGCCGTGCTGCTCTGCCAGGACAGCCATCGCGCCGACGATCTCGTCCAGGCCGCCATCACCAAGCTGTACCTTCACTGGCCCAAGGCCAAAGCCGCCAGCGACATCGATGCGTACGCACGGACGATCTTGATTCGCGAGTTCCTGCACGAGCGCGGGACAAGCTGGGCCAGGCGCGTGACGCTGAGCGGGCAGCTGCCGGACCGCCCGGCCGTCGGCCACGACAGGGACGCGGCCATCGACATGCAAGCGGCGCTGGCAACGCTGCCGCCACGGCAGCACGCGACGCTGGTCCTGCGCTTCTACTGCGACCTGAGCGTCGAGCAGGCTGCTCTCGCGCTCGGCTGCTCGCCGGGCACGGTCAAGAGCCAGACGGCCAAGGCACTTGCCAGCCTTCGCCGTTCGCTCGAGGCCGATACGTCGGCGACGACATCTTCGGGGAGGCCACATGAGCATGCTTGAGTCCCAGCTCCGCCACCACTTTGCGCGGCTCGCGGACCGCGAGGAGCACTTGCCCAACGTCAGCATCGCCGCGGCCTGCAGGCGCGGCCGCAAGCTGCTTCGCTGGCGCCGGGTGGGCATGGGCGCTAGTCCGGTACTTGCCGCGTCGGCGGTCGTGGCGGTGTCGCTGGCCGGCGTCCTGCCATCCGGGCCGTCCGGAACGGTGACTCGCGGGCAACGACCAGCCAGCCCGCGCGCCGGGTCCGTCACGGTGCCGCGCCAGTTCAGCCCGCTTGTGCCGTACGCGTCCTTTGGCTGGCTGCCTCCCGGCGGGCAGGCTCGGTCCGGCGGCAACGGAACAGTCACGGACTTGCTCAACCTCTACGTGCACGGCCAATTCGCCTGGCAGCTATCGACCTACGCAGGTGACGTGTGCCGGATCAAGGGAGGAGCCGGGCTGGTCTGCACCCTGTCGGGTCAGGCTATGCAGCTGTATCCGCTCGCAGGCCGCGCGCCCTCGGTCGGCGGACGGCCTGCTTTCTGGACCAGGCTCGGACGGCGCCAGTCAGTGGCCTGGCGGTACGCCGCGAACGCCTGGGCAGTGCTCGGTAACGCTAAGGGCATCCGCCAGTCGACGCAGACGTTGCTCCGGATCGCGGACGCGGTCAAGTTCGGCGCGAGGGGCCGCGTCATCGAGTTCGCGGCACAGCTCACCGGGGTACCCGCGACGTGGCGCATCAGCAGCGACACCGTGCGCCAGGTAGGCGGCACGGAGCTGGCCTACCAGTACTTCTTCGCGGCCACCGGCAGCAACCCGGCAGACCTGCCGTTCATGACCGTGTCGCCTGGCCGCGGCAGCTGCTACTTCTACCCGGCCGGCCAGTCGGTTCATCGCGTGATCAGCGGTTATCACGTGGTCGTCAACACGATCCCGGCAGCCAGGGGCAACCCCACGACCTACCAGCTCTGTGCGCCCGATGCCGACGGCCTGTTCGTCTTCATCAGCGTGGACGGCGCGCAGCCAGTGATCTATCCGGTCACCTTGTTCCGGCACATGAAGCTGTTTGGCACGAA
>JASHTT010000648.1 GCA_030040415.1 Streptosporangiaceae bacterium
ACGTGATCTGCGGCGACCGGGCCACCGGCCGGATGCTGGTTGACCACCCGGTACCGCGGATGGTCTCGATCACCGGCTCGGTGCGGGCCGGACGTGAGGTCGCCACCGCGGCCGCTGCCGATCTCAAGCGCGTGCACCTGGAACTGGGCGGCAAGGCACCGGTGATCGTATTCGACGACGCCGATCCGGCGAAGGCAGCCGAGGCCATCGCGATCGCCGGTTACTTCAACGCGGGCCAGGACTGCACGGCCGCCACCAGGGTGCTGACCGGGCCTGGCATCCACGCGGACTTCGTCGCGGCGCTCGCCGAGCAGGCAGCCGCGCAGGTAACGGCGGGCCCGGACAACCCGGACGCCACCTACGGGCCGCTGAACAACGCCACCCAGCTCGAGCGCGTTTCCGGCTTCATCTCCCGGCTGCCTGACCACGCCCGGATCATCGCCGGCGGCAAGCAGGCCGGCTCCAGGGGCTATTTCTTCGAGGCCAGCGTGGTCGATGGCCTGCGCCAGAACGACGAGATCATCCAGAACGAGGTATTCGGCCCGGTCATCACCGTGCAGCAGTTCAGCGCCGAGGACGAGGCGCTGCGCTGGGCGAACGGCACCGAGTACGGGCTGGCCTCCTCGGTCTGGACGACCGACCACGGCAGGGCCATGCGGATGGCCCGTGCGCTGGACTTCGGCTGCGTCTGGATCAACACGCACATCCCGCTTGTCGCCGAGATGCCACACGGCGGCTTCAAGCACTCCGGCTACGGCAAGGACCTGTCGATGTACGGGTTCGATGATTACACGCGGATCAAGCACGTCATGTCCGCGCTGGACTAACCACCGAACAAGAGGGCAAAGCGCGTCAAAGCGGGCACTCGATCCGGCGCCCAGCGGCCGGCGACGCCCCCGGGCCGCCGTCCTGATCGGCCGCTACCGGTGGCCCGGGGCGAACACCGAGACGCCCAGGGCGACCAGCGCGACCCCGACGATCGTGCAGGTGATCAGCCGTAGCCGCCCGGCGGAGTGCGCCGTATCCGCGTCCGGCCGGGCAAGAACGCCGAGCACGTAGACCAGCGGGACGGTTGCCAGCACGACGAGGCCGGGAATCACGCTCGTCTTGAGAATGATCCCGCCGACAGCGCCGAAGGCGAGGGCGGTGCGCGCCCACGCCATCCGGGTTCGCTGACCGGCGAAACTCGGATCGCGTGTCCGGGAGTCCCGGTCCGCGCCGTCGGGCTCGATCCGCGCCACTGCAGTCCCCCATCCAGCTCTTACCGGGTCGCCGAGACCAGAGCCACGGCGGCGGCGGCGGCCGCCACGATCGTTATCGTCGCGGCCAGCAGCAACGGCAGCCAGGATCGCGGCAGCGGTTCGCCGCGCCGCAAGGCCACCTGGGTCCGGGTCCATTCGCGGTACGCCTCTGCCGCCGTCCCCGCGCCGAGCACGATGAGCGGCAGGCCGATCATGTGGCGTCCCCAGGGCACGCCGGGAAACGGCGGCAGCAACTGCACGATGCCAAGTCCCGCCGCGACCAGCGCCAGCGCAGTCCGGCTCCAGGCGAGGAAGGTCCGCTGATTAGCCAGCGTGAACCGGGCGTCGGGCTCGGTCTCACCAGGCATGTCGCCAGCCGAGGACTGCGCGCCGGACGCGCTTTGGTCGCCGGCCTCGGGCTCGCCGCCCGCTGTCACGGCCGTGCAGCGCGCATCGCTATCCCGCCCCTCGCGACGGATTGCCTAGCGACGGCGGCTGCGGCGGCGCCTGAGCCCCACGACGACCAGGATCAGCCCGATGGCTGCGGCGACGGCCGGCAGCGCTCGCTTGAGCACTGGAAGCCCGGCCACGCTGAGCAGGTCGATGG
Organism: Streptosporangiaceae bacterium; assembly: GCA_030040415.1. Classification (GTDB taxonomy): domain Bacteria; phylum Actinomycetota; class Actinomycetes; order Streptosporangiales; family Streptosporangiaceae; genus JAJYUU01. The sequence goes on from JASHTT010000648.1 coordinate 1,849, forward strand.
CGTCATCCTCCGGCTGCCAGTCGGGCGCCGGCCGCAACGCAGTGACCCGCGGGGCTGCGCTGGACGACTCCTGCTCGGGGCGGCCAGCCCGCGCGCCGTTCGCGTCACTCCCGGACGCGCGGCCAGCCGAGGTCGCGACCCCGCCGGAGGCTGCTGCGGTGCCGTGCTCGCGTGGCTGCGCGGCGACCGCGGCATCCGATGCCGCGGCCGAAACTCCATTCGCACCGGCCGACGACCCGGCCAGCGCCAGGCCGCGGTCGGCGAGCTTGTGCCGGATGTCGGCGACCGATGCCGGGCCGATGTTGTCGATGGCGAGCAGCTGCTGCGCCGTCCGCTTGACCAGGTCGCCAAGCGTCTGGATGCCCGCCTGGCGCAAGCTGCTCCAGGCCCTGCCGCCGAGGTTCAGCACGTCGATCGGCAAGGCCTCGTCCTCCGCCGCGGCGGCCGAGTTAGCCGCGGCCGCGGCCTGCGGCTCACTCGCGCGCTCAGCCTGCTCGTGCCCGGATGCCGTTTCGGGCCGCGCTGGCGTGCCGTCCGCCGCGGCGCCGCCGCCGGGCTCAGACTGGGCGGCCAGCATCGCGGCCAGGTTGTCGGCGAAGATTCCGATCAGCTTCCCGCCGACCTCGGCCAGCACGCCGCGGCCGAACTGGGCCGGCTTACCGGTCACGTTGAGCGAGGTGTGCACGATGACGTGCGTCTCGTCGCCGTTGCCCTCGAGCGTCGAGCGCACCGTAGCCGACGCGGTGCCCGCGCCGCGGGTGTCCCTGCCCGATGCCTCCAGGGTGACGACGTGCCGGTCTGGGTCGCGTTCGGTGAAGCGGGCGGTGCCCTGGTAGGTCATGCTGATCGGACCGACCTTGACCTTGATCGAGCCGTGGATGACGTCGCCGTCGATCGACTGGAGGGTGGCGCCCGGCATGCAGGGCGCCACCCGCTCCACATCGAGCAGCACTTCCCACGCCCGGTCCTCCGGAACCGGGACGGTGAACGAGTGCTCGAGCTCCATAAGTCAGACTCCTGCCGCTGCCTCCAAAGCTCGCCCGGTCAGCACCCGCGCGAGATGGCGCCGGTAGTCCGGCTGCCCGTGCAGGTCCGCAGGCGGCTGCGTTCCGTCGTCCGCTGCGGCAGCGGCAGCTCGGAGCGCCTCCGGGCTAGCGGGCACCCCGGCGGCAGCCGTTTCGACGGCAGAGGCACGAATGGGAACCTGGCCCATGTTCGTCAGGCCCACCCTGGCCTCGGCCACCTGGCCGTCAGAGCGCCGCACCAGCGCGGCGACTCCCACGATTGCCCACGCCTGCGCGGTCCGGTGGAACTTCTCATAACGATATCCCCAGTCGGCGCCGAGCTTCGGCACCCGGATGGAAGTGAGAATTTCGCCCGGTTCCAGCGACGTGGTCAGGTAATCGATGAAGAAGTCCCGCGCCGCTATCTCCCGTGCGCCTGAGGGGCCCTCTGCGGTGAGCGTCGCGTCCAGCGCGAGGATCACCGCCGGCAGGTCGCCTGCCGGGTCCGCGTGCGCCAGCGAACCGCCGAGTGTGCCCCGATGCCGGACGGCCGGATCCGCGACGGTGTACGCGGCCTCGGCGAGCAGGCCGCAGTGCGCGGCGATCAGCGGGTCGTGCACGACCTGGTAGTGCGTCGTCCGGGCGCCGATCAGCAGGGAGTCGCCGGCGTCGGTGACGCCCCGCAGTTCTGCCAGCCCGCCGATATCCACGAGCAGATCGGGGTAGGCGAGCCGCAGCCGGAGCAGCGGCAGCAGGCTCTGCCCGCCCGCGATGACCTTAGCGTCCTCCCCGCCTTCAGCAAGGGCGGTTACCGCCTCGCCGACCGAGGCCGGGCGGACGTAGTCAAACTTCGCCGGGATCATGCGGCACCCCCATCCGTGCTAGCAGAGTTCGCGGTCTGGATTGCCCGCCAGACTCGCTCGGGCGTGCACGGCATCTCGACCTCAGAGACGCCCAGCGGCCGCAGCGCGTCGACGATCGCGTTCACCACAGCTGGCGTGGACGCGATCGTGCCTGCCTCCCCGACGCCCTTGACGCCGAGCCTGTTGGCGGCTGGCGTCGTGGTCCGCTCCGTCCGGTAGGACGGCAGGTCGGCAGCGGACGGCACGAGGTAATCGGCGAGCGTGGTGGTCACCAGGTTGCCAGCCTCGTCGTAGACGCCCTCCTCGTACAGCGCCTGGGCGATGCCCTGCGCGATGCCGCCGTGCACCTGGCCCTCGACGATCCGCGGGTTCACCACCACGCCCACGTCGTCGACCGCTACGTAGGACCGGATGCGGACCTGGCCCGTTTCGGTGTCTACTTCGGCCGCGCACAGGTGCGTGCCATGCGGGAACGAGAAGTTGTCCGGGTCGTAGGT
>JASHTT010000649.1 GCA_030040415.1 Streptosporangiaceae bacterium
GCAGCCAGCGGGTGCCGCAGCCAGCGGGTGCCGCACGGCCAGACGGAACACGCCGACGCGAAGGCCGCCAGCCGGGCAGGCTTTGCTGGCGAGGCGCGAGCCGACGCCGGTTACAGGCCGAGGTCGTCGAGTTCCCTCTTCAAGTCTGCGTCCGGGTCCTGGTCGGCGTCACCCGCGCCTTGCCGTGGCTCGCTGTCGCCATTTGCAGCCGAGCCCTTCGCCACGTTTGCACCTGAGCTATCGCCGCCGGCGCCTGAGCCGCTGTCGCCGTCCGCGGCAGTGCTGACGCGCTTGCCGGCGATTCTGGTCCGGGTGGCCGACCTGGTGTGCGCGCGTTCGCGGAATATCCAGCCGCCGAGGACCCCGCCCACAAGCCCGCCAATATGGTCCTGCCAGCCGATGCCGTTGTGTGGCAGCAGGACTGTGAACTGGTAGGCGAAGCACAGCGCCATCACCGCTGCGATGACGATGTCGATGACGTGCCTGTCGAACAGCCCGCGGACGAGTATGTAGCCGAGATAGCCGAAGACCACTCCGCTCGCCCCGACGCCGACCGTGTTGGCTGTGCCGCCGATCCAGTCGACGAGCCCGCTGGTGACTATGACAAGAACGGTCAGCCCGAAGAAGCGGACCACTCCCCGGTACGCCGCCAGGAAGCCGAAGATGAACAGCGGGCCGGAATTGCTCTCGATGTGCGTCCAGCTGACGTGTACGAACGGGGCGGTCAGGATATTGGGCAACGTCGACACGTCGCGGGGCCTGATGCCAAACTCCGCGACCAGGCCGTAGCCGTCAGCGAAGTTGATCAGCTGGATGATCCACAAGATCGCCAGGAAGCCCACCATGACGAACAGGGCGCGGCGTGCCTCGGCTAACACGGACTCCGCATCGCCCGTGCCCAGGGTCCATGGCCGACGCGAATCAGTCTCCACCGCTCACATCCATTGCAAGATGCCCCCTGCCTTGCAAGCTAGTCGCAACTTAGCGTGCACGGAAGACTACAGGCTGGTTATCTTGCACGCGGGGACGGCGCGCGCAGGTGGTCACGGCGTGTAATTGTTACAGTACGTATCGCCAAACTGTGATCCGCCCGACATCAATTTCGGCTTTCTGCTGCTGCTTTTTCGGCCGAAACGCTTGGTGCGCGACGTCAGTTCTGGCAACGTTAACCCGCGATGGTACCGGGCCGTGCAGGCGGCCCCCGGCTTATCGTCCGGGCCGCGGCATACGGGCCGTCATGCGACTCGCTGCCCTGCGCCGCAGCGGTCCGCGCTCCGGGTGCTTGACCCGAGCGCCTGGCCGACGGAAGGACCGCATTGTCACGACACAGGAGACGGCCAGCGACCCGGCGCCCTAAGCGCAGGCGAGTAGGCGTCTTCATGGTTACCGCTGCCGCGGCGACCATTGCCGTTACCAGCGTGGCGTTCCTGGTCTTTTACAACCGTCCCGACGCGGCTCCCGATCCGCTCGCCGCCGCCATGGCCCAGGTCAGCACCGGCAAGTCGGGAGTTCTCCTGGAGCAGGCCAGGCAGAAGGTAATACTCGAGGACGCCGCGTCCGCGACCTTCAGCGTCACCAGCGTGCCCAAGGTGACGAGCAACCCAGCTACCTCGCAGCCCGGTACGGGCACCGGCAGTGCGCCCATCGTGCCGAGCGGGCCGCCGCCGGATCCCTCGTCCGCACAGGGGATCGCCTACAAGCTGCTGCCCGACTACGGCTTCAGCACCGATCAGTTCGGCTGCCTGGATGATCTGTGGACGGAAGAGAGCGGCTGGCGTTACAACGCGGAGAACCCCAGCGGCGCGTATGGCATCCCGCAGGCCCTGCCCGGGTCGAAGATGGCCAGCGCTGGGCCGGATTGGGAGACCGACCCGACCACTCAGATCAAGTGGGGCCTCGGTTATATCAAGGAGGAGTACGGCACGCCGTGCGGCGCCTGGGCGCACGAGGAAGCCTACGGCTGGTACTGACCGGGGTACCTGCGAGGATCGCGGCCTGGCGTCTCCTCTCGCAAAATCGGACGTTAGGCCCGTAACACCTATATGAAGCATGTGAGATAGCTCATACGGATTTTTTGCCAGTTTCGGGTATGAGCCGGGCTCGGGTCATGCAAGGTGGAAGGCTGACAGCACCCAGCGTGTGGGGCGGTAGTTCGCAGTAACTGCATCGCCTTGACCCAGCGTCCCGCCGACACGCCGCCCCGGAACGAAGAGTCCGGAGGCGCCGTGGGTGGACACGAGCGCCGCGGCGCTTGACCAAGGGCACATCTTGTCCCGGCATCCAAAGCCATCCAGAATCAGCCGACCCTTCGACAGCAGCACGCTGGAAAGTGCCGCGCGGCACGGAGCCCCGCCGCCTTCCCGGCCGCCAGCGCGCCGTAGCCAAGCCGGTGCCTCGCCGGCGCGAGGCCGGATCAGGAATCGCAAGTCTTCGAGGCTGACCCTCTCGGTCACGGGCTCGGCAGTCATCGCAGCGGCAGCGGCCGCGGCCAGTCTCGCCACTGTCGGGCCGGCCTCGGCGGCTTCGAAACCGCCGGTCCGCCGTCACGTTCCGGCTGTTCAAACCGATGCCAGTAAGCGCGCTCGGACGGCACGTGCTCCAGTGCCGGCCCCCTGGCCCGCTGACGCTGCTAGCCCCGCAGGGATCGACTGGGAGCTCGCGCAGATCAGGTCAGCAGCCGAGCTTGGCCAGCGCGAGGCTCGAGCCGCCGCACGGCGGGCCGCGATCGATCGCGCGAGGGCTGCCGCCGCCAAGGCGGCGGCGACGCAGCAGTCGGCTCAGCAGTCGGCGTCGGCCACCGCGGCGGCTCCCGCACCGTCGGGCTCACCGCAGCAGATCGCGGAGTCGATGCTCGCGTCCTTTGGCTGGTCACTCAGCCAGTTCTCGTGCCTCGAACCGCTGTGGAACGAAGAGAGCGGCTGGAACGTCTACGCGGCCAACCCGACCTCTGGTGCCTACGGCATTCCGCAGGCACTGCCCGGATCGAGGATGGCCAGC
>JASHTT010000650.1 GCA_030040415.1 Streptosporangiaceae bacterium
CCGGTAGTGCTGACAACCGCGGTGAAGCCGCTGCCGACACGCCCGCTCGACGGCAGGTTGGAAATCCTCGGCGTCGTTGGCGTCACAAGAACAGGGAACTCGGTAACCGAGTTGCCATAGAAGTTCGCCACCCAGACGTCATTGCCATGTGCAGCGATCGCATCCGGGCTACTGAGGCCATAAGTAGACCCGCTGACCAGCTGCACTAGCTCGCCGGTCGAGGCCGAGAACTCTGTCACCGAGCCATCCCAGCTTACCGCCCATAGGTGAGCGCCATACAAAGCGATGCCGTAGACGGACTCGAAACCGTAGTTCGATCCGCTGATCACCCGTATCAGCGCCCCGGTTGAAGCGGAGAACTCAGTCACCGACGTGCCGTTTGAGTTGTGAACCCAGACATCAGCGTCGTTGGCAGTGATGGATGCCGGAATTTCGAAGTCGTAGGCAGCACCGCTGATCACCCGCACCAGCGCGCCAGTCGAAGCAGACAGCTCGGTGACTTCGCCACCGGAGTCTGCCACGAACACATCTTTGCCGTTGGACGTGATCCCATCGGGGAAATTGAAGTCGTCGGCGGAACCGCTGATCACCTGTACCGGCGCCCCCGTCGAAGCAGCTAGCTCGCTGACCGAGCCACCCCAATTTGCCACCCATACATGCGTGCCATCCGAGACGATGGCCAGCGGGTCGTCGAAGCCGCCGGCCGAACTGCTGATGACCTGCACCAGCGCCCCGGTCGAAGCAGACAACTCGGTGACTGAGGAATTCGCGCTGTTGACAACCCAGACGTGGGTTCCGTCCGAGACGATCGCGGTCGGGTCATCCAAGCCGTATTTCGAGCCGCTGATCACCCGCACCAGGGCCCCAGTGACGGCGGAAAGCTCGGTTACCGAGCCTGCCTGATTTGTCACCCAGACGTGCGTGCCATCTGAGGTTATGCCCTGTGGGCCGTCGAAACCGTAATTGGAGCCTTGTATCAGGTGTATCAATGCCCCGGTCGAGGCGGAGAGCTCCGTTACCGAGTCTCCGGCGGAGTTCGCCACCCAGACCTTGCTGCCGTTTCCGGCTATGCCCTGCGGAGCAGAGAACCCGTAATTCGCGGCATTGAGCACCTGCACAAGGGCCCCACTCGAGGCCGAGAGTTCGGAGACCGTGTCGTTTGACTGGCCGAAGTTGTTGGCTACCCAGACGTGGCCGCCGGCCGACGCAATGGAATCCGGGTCTTCGAAGCCGTCAGTTGGATTGCTGACTACGCGCACCAGAGCGCCAGTAGCGGCCGAAAGCTCAGTCACCGAGTTGCCATCGTAGTTCGCGACCCAGATGGTGGTGCCATCGGACGAGATAGCCCTGGGCGCCACGAATCCATAGCTCTCCGCGTTCAGAACGCGCACCAGCGCCCCTGTCGCGGCGGAGAGCTCAATGACCTGGTCGCCATAGTCTGAGATCCACACGTCGCTGCCGTCTAGGGCGATGCCGTCGGGTGCGTTGAATCCCCACGTGGATCCACCCTTGACCAATCGCACCACCGCCCCAGTCGAGGCCGACAGCTCGGTCACCGAGTAACCCCAATTTGACACCCAGACCTGAGTGCCACTTGCGACGATGCCATCAGGGTCGGGGAGGTACTTCGAACTCGTAATGACTCGTACCAGGGCCCCACTCGTTGCCGACAGCTCAGTCACGGAGTCCCCGTCGTAGTTCACAACCCAGACATCCTTGCCATTTGAGCTAATGGCCACCGGGTCGTTGAAACCATAAGTGGAGCCGCTGATCAACCGGACCACGGCCCCAGTAGCGGCAGACAGTTCGGTGACTGAGTTGCCGGTAGAATTCGCAATCCAGACGTGCGTCCCGTCTGAACTGACTGCCACCGGGGCCTGGACGCCGATATTGTTTATGCCCTCGAGTTGACTTGCACCGGTCGCCGCCGAAGTTCTAGGCAGCAATGCCGAGGTCAAGACTGCTGACTTGACATTTGCGGACGCTTCCGCAGCCGCCTGAGCGTGGCTGCCAGCAACGCTAAGCGAAGCTGACAAAGACGGCCCACCGCCGAACGCAGCGAGCGGAGCGGACACGACGACAGCTGCAGAAAGAGCCGCCCAGAATGTCTTCACTTAGCTCACTCCCGTTTCTTATTCCTGCCGTCTCATTCAGGCCAATTACCCATCGAGTGCTCGCACAAAAGGCTGCGAGAAGCGGGCAGATCGCAGGCTCGAGCGTGTTATTGCTCGACTACCCGGATGATTTCCTTCCCCCCAGGCACCTCAGATCCCCACCCACGGTGCCATTAGTGGTAGTGAACCGTAACATGCGCGGAGGACCGCCAACAAGTGCCCGGAAGCTCCTTTTGCGCCGCGTAGCGAGCAACGCCGAGTGATGGACCGGAGCAGGGCCGGCCCGGCGGCGGTTACAGCGTGGGCTCGCGCACCGCGGGCAGGGTCGGCGCATGCCGCCCTGCCTGCCCTGACATCTGGCCTGCGCATAGCGCTGCGATACTGCCGGTCTTTCGAGTTCGTATCAGCCGTACCAGCCTGAGCATCTAGTTCGCATGGCAACGGTCCTTGTCATTCGGCGGCCAGTGGCCGGACGAGCGGTACTGACCCGGAGGACACCTCCCGTACCTGAGCGAAGTGGTGACGCCGCGTGACCGAACTGGCCCCGGTAACGCAGACGACCACGGGCAACCCCCGGCAAGACCGCGAGGGCATGGCGCGTGGCGCGGCCGTCATCGCGGGCCTCACGGTCGTGTCGAGGGTTCTCGGTCTGGCCCGCACTGTGGTTTTCTCGCAGACCGTCGGTGCCACCTGCCTGGGTACCGCATACGTCACGGCCAACCAGGTGCCGAGTCTGGTCTACGAGCTGGTCCTGGCCGGCGCGCTGTCCAGCGCGATGGTCCCGGTGCTGGCC
>JASHTT010000651.1 GCA_030040415.1 Streptosporangiaceae bacterium
GCGCCAGCTCACCGGACGCCCGAAGATCCTGGTGTTTTCGCAGTGCTACCACGGCAGCGTGGACGAGACGTTCATCGTGGTGACACCGCACGGCCCGAGGTCCCGTGACGGCAACGTCGGCGCCCCGGTCGATCCGGTGCTGACCACCCGCGTGGTGGAGTTCAACGACACGGCCGCACTGGAGCGGGAACTCGCGATCGGAGACGTCGCGGCGGTGCTGATGGAGCCGGCGCTCACCAACATCGGGATCGTGCTGCCCACGCCCGGCTACCTGGCGGATGTCCGGTCGCTGACCCGATCGCACGGTGCGCTGCTCATCAACGATGAGACGCATACCTTCAGCGCCGGGCCGGGTGGCTGCACCGCCGCCTGGGGACTGGAACCAGACATGGTGACCCTCGGCAAGGCGATCGCGGGCGGCATCCCGGCCGGCGCGTTCGGCTTGTCGGCCTCGCTGGCCGAGCAGATCCTCGCCGACGCGTCGGCCGACATCGTCGACACCGGCGGCGTGGGCGGCACGCTTGCCGGCAACGCGCTGTCGGTCGCGGCCATGCGCGCCACGCTGGAGCATGTGCTCACCGACGAGGCGTTCAGCGGCATGATCGCGGTGGCTACCCGGTACACCGACGGGGTGCGCTCGGTGCTGGAGTCGCGCGCGCTGCCGTGGACGATCACGCAACTCGGCGCGCGCGCGGAGTACCGGTTCTGTCCTGCCCCGCCGCGTGACGGCGGCGAGTCAGCTGCGGCCGCCGACACCGATCTGGACGAGTACCTGCACCTCTACCTGGTCAACCGTGGCATCCTGCTCACGCCGTTTCACAACATGGCACTGATGTGCCCGGACACCACGGCCGGCGACGCCGACGCGCACACCGAGGTATTCGGTCAAGCCGCGGCTGAGCTGCTAGAACAGGTGTAGACGTCGCGATAGTGAAGATCGCTGATCGTGTCTACAATGCCAGGTCCGGCCGACTCGCCACCTCTAGCGGTAGCAATACCTCGGCTGTGCTGGCCCGGTGGTTCTGAACCGTTATGCTCTCCGATCGTGGGGGGAACCACGACGTCGGATGACGCCGATCCACGGGATGCCGCCGAATCCCAGGTGGCGAGCCGTTTCTGGCACCTTCGCGAGGACGACAAGCGTCTGCTGTTCATTACCGTTGTCGGCGGGCTCGCTGCCAATGTCGGCCTGGTTCTCATCGTCGGGCTCGGTGTCCTGGAAGCTCACCTGATCCACCACTATGAGCACGCAGCTCTCATCGTGATTCTCGTGCAGCTTGGCGTGATGGCCTTGAGTGCCGCGAGCGGCATCGTGGCCAACCGCACAGCGACCCAGGAGCCTGCCGCCGTGCCGGACTGGTATGCCGAATGGTTGGCCGCGCATCCCACGGAATTCGTCACGCCCGAGCCAGCCAAGATCTCCAGGGCCGACGTCGTCTGGGTGCGCATCTTCGCCGGCTTCGGCGCACTTCAGGCTGCGGTCCTGATCCTCGGGCTCGTGGGCTATGCGGCGGGCATCAAGTAGGCGCTGCCGTGGCTGATCCGCTGCCGTTCATCTGGCTGGCGCTGTACAAGCAGCGAGGCGGGCCGGCGAGGGCTGGCTGTCATCCGGCAGACCGGCCCGAGCGTCAGCTACACACCTACACGAGGGGGAAATCTTGAGGAAGATCGCCATGCTCGCTGCCACGGCTGCCCTGGCTGGCTGCGGATCAGCCACGTCAGCGGCCCACCTTAACGCCGACCGGTCGGTGAGCACGCCGTCAGCTACGTCAACGACGACTGCCAATCCGACTGCAAGCCACTACCCGATCGTGACCCCGACGAGCTACCCCTCGTGCAGCGGAAGCGCCGTAGGGCCTACCGGTCTGCCATTGTGCGGGCACCTCCAGCACGTCATCGCGACCACGAACCACCCGAATTTCGACCAGAACCTTCTTGCTACCTGCTTGCCTACCGGCCAGATCTCGGATGGCGCGATGGACTACAGCCTGACGATCCGCTACCCGAATAACATCAGCGGCCTCGTGCCAATCGACGTGCGCGAGGTCGAGGTCTGGCTGGAGTACGACAGCAACGGAAATGTGGCGGACGGGATACAAAGCGGTCCGTTCGATACGAGTGTCAGCAGCCCGGTCACGCTCAACCCCGGTAGCAGCGTGACCCTGCACCTGAGCGCACCGCTGGACTCCTCGCCCGGCGACGAGCCAATGTCCTGCGCGCTCGGCGGGGTGAACACGTACGGCGGTTAGGGTGTCTGCCCGACTACCGAGGAATGGGCCGCGCCGTCAGTCCTGCTTAGGCGACGGTCTGGAGGCTTCTGCGGGCGAGCCGCAGCCCGGTTCGCCAGTTGACATCGCGTCCTGGTTGGCTAGCCCGAACGGCACGTGAACGCTCGGCACCAGCGGGGCCGTCGATTGCAGGTGCGGCTTGTGATCGTCGAAGAAAATGTGCGGCCGCAGCACGCGCATGACCGCACCCTTGTCTATACCCCCGAGAAAGAACGCGTCGTTGACCGTCACGCCCCACGCCTTGAGGCTCACCAACGCGCGCTCGTGCGCGGGTGCCCCACGGGCAGTGACGATTGAGACCCGAACCCGCTGCGCATATGAAGGGTCCTCCCGCCGCCGTTGCTGCTCTCGCTCCTGGATCTTGTTGATCCCCAGCAGGACGTCTCGCAACGGTCCAGGGTTCAGCGGAGTAATGGAGTTGGCTTGCTCGTACTGCTGGAAGTCAGACAAGCCACCCCGCTGCATGACCTGGTCGGACTCGTCGTCGGCCAGCACACCATCGAAGTCGAAGGCCACGCGCAGTTCCTGGGTGTCATCTTCGGTGTAAGCAGAGCCCAGCACCTGGCCGGCCGGGTAACCCTCGGCCATTGCCCTGCGCACGTCGTCTTCGTTGGCCGACAGGAACAGCGACATGTTTAGCGCTGGCATGTACAGGTAGGGCGAGCGGCCCTCGGTGAAGATGGCCCTCGTGATCTGCAGTCCGTGGTGAGCGATGGATCGCATGACCCGCAGGCCGGTGTCAGGCGCGTTGCGAGACAGGACGATGACCTCAACCAACGGATCCTCGGCGCCTGTCAGGTCGTTCAGCGACAACAGCCGGCCGATGAACGGGAATGCCACTCCTGGCGTGAGCGGGTCGTCGAGGCGTTCCTCCTGGTACCGGCGGTATGCCTGGTCCCCATCTCGCACGAAGATCGCATCGGACTGTGCCAGGTCAAAGAGCGCACTCGACGCCACGCCGATGACCAGCCGATTGGCAAGTTCGTAGGCCACGCCTTGCTCCATTCAGTTCGAGGCCAGGCTGGCGGTGAGTTCGGTTCGACGTCCACGGTATGGCACGAACGGAGTGCCAAGAATGCCATCGGCTGGGCATCACCGTTCCCCGCAGCTTTCGGTACGACAAGGGAACGCTTTCTGAGCCGCCGCGACTCAGCTAAGATTCACCCAACGCCGGCCTATCGGAGCGAATGACCTATGAAGCGCAGGTGGAAAGAGATTGCCATCTCTGGCACCATGCTGGCAGTTATCGGGTTCACGATTTCATTACTCGCTAGCCCGCCGGAGCAATGGAAGACCAGCATAGAGGGATGGAAAAAGGCGGTCGGCCCGGCCGGAGGATACGTCCTGATCTTGATAGCCGGCTTGCTTGTCGGCTTCTGGGCGCGCACGTTCCTGAAACCAGTTGACCGCGGCGTCCAGCTGCTCGACGATAAAGAATACCGCGACCAGTTTCGGAAATGCCTAGCAGAGGGCAAGTTCACGCTTGTAAAGGTATTTGGCTACACCGGCGAGGTCGTGATGACCGACCTCATTGAATACAACGACAGGTATAAAGGGGACCTTGAGGTAAGGCTGCTGCAGCGCGACTGGCTGATTGAAAAGCACGACGAGGAGATGCACAACCAGAGGCCAGAGAACCATGAATTGCGGAAGTGGGACAAGTCACGGGCCATCAGAGCCATGGCGCATCAGGAATGGCCTCACTCGATGAAGCGGATCATTAGGTACTACAGCCACCAGCCGATACTTCGGGGCGCCATGCTCTCCGCCCAGGATAGCGAGGAGTCTGTGGCCTTTATCGGCTTGATCAGATGGGAGCCTGCACCGACGCGCGGCGGTTCGGTGTTCAAGAGCGTGCCCGGCCACGTGCTCATGGTTCCCTCCTCTCTCGGTCGTGCGGCGAAGGACATCATCGACCGGCTGAATACCCAGTTCGAGTACGACTGGCGGCACGGCTCGACAGCTGCTGAAGTCACGGCTCGCGAGACCGGCGCCGGCGCCGCGGTGGTAGCGCCATCCGATAATGTTGTCCTGACGCCTGCGCCAGGTCGAGCGGCGACTGTCAAAGAGCCAACGGCATCGTCGGCTGCCACGGGAAGCGAGCCGGCCGAATCTTCCGGTAATCCCTCAGCTGCTGACGAGTCTGGACCCAGAGCCATAACGTGAGCTGACGCAGGGCTCATCACCCGTCGTCCCGGACGGATCACCGGCCCGCATGTTCATCGCCGATAGCCTGAGGCCTTCGGTATGCCACGAAATAATCGCTGCTCCGCACGGATCGAGGCGGAGCTTTCGGTAGGACTCCGGGTCCATTCCCAGAACCGACGCCGCGACAATGATCCGGCCCAGACAACCGTGCGTGACCGCTACCCGCAGGCCCTTCCAATCGGTGTCCAGCACTTGCTTTGCGCGCTCGAATGCGTGCTGTGCCGTCTCGACGCCAGGCACCTCTACGGGAGAATCTAGCCGGCGCCATGCGCGAAACTCGTCGTCCGCCGCGTCGTCCGGCCAGCCCTCGAATTTGCCGAAGTCTATCTCGCGGAGATAGTCGCGAGTCTGCACCGTCGGGAAGTTGTCGTTGGCATCGGCTATCAGCCTCGCCGTGTGATCGGCTCTGACCATTGGTGATGTGAGTATCGAATCGATCTGCACATGCCGGAGGCAGCCGGCAAGCCGCCTGCCTTGCTCGATCCCGGTAGCGGTCAGCGGCACGTCGGTATAAGACGTCATCCGGTGCTGTCGGGTCCATGCTGTCTCGCCGTGCCTGACGATCAATAAGGTCTGCTGCGAGGTAGCGCAGAAGCTCTCGAACCAGCCGTCCAGCATCCTGTCCTCCGCGCAGCCGTTACGGGCATCAGCCGAACGGCTGCCCTTGTGCGACCCAGGATAACCGTGGGCACTGACAAAGTCAGGCCTCGGCACGGCGGTGGCCACAATGGTCGTCGTAATGGCCGTCGCATCGGCGGAGCCGCCCTGCCGAATGCAGACTGCAGGCTGCCGGCTCAGTTCTGCTGCTGCCCCAGCTTGGTCAGCTCATCTTCGGGCAGGCTGCTCGGGCCCCCGCTGGCCGCCGCCAGGCAACCCACCTCGACGGCTCGCTCGCAACTGCGGCGGAAGTCAAGTCCGCTGGCCATGGCCGCAGCCAGGCCAGCCATCGCGGCATCCCCGCAGCCGGCGGGCACTGACGTCCGGACCGGCCTGAGGACCGGAATACTGAACTCGCCGACCGCATCGACGCCATACGCTGCACGCGGGCCGTCGGTGATCAGCAGCGCGCAGCCAGACCCGGCGACCAGTTCACGGGCTGCCCGGCAAAGCTCTGCCGGTGAGTCGCAGCCGAAAGCCTCCGCGAACTCGTCACGGTTGACCTTCGCAATCGAGCAGCCACTCGAAATGGCGTCGCGAAGCCCGGTGCCTGTGGTGTCGACGAGGCTTACCAAGCCACCGTCCCGCGCCTGGCGCACCAGTCCGGGCACCGTGGCCGCGGTCAGCCCTGGCGGCGAGCTCCCGGCTATAACCACGTGCGTCGCCGCCCTGAACGCTGCAGCGGCCACCGCGAGAACGCGCGCCTCCACGGCCGACGGGTCTGCGACCGGTGCACCAGGCACCCGCACGATCAGTTGCCGGTCCCCGCTGCGCTCGCGCAGCACCACCGAAATACGCATCGCTCCCGCAGCCGGAATCTCCAGCAGCCGGACGCCTGCCGTCGCCAGGTGTGCCGCGAAGCTTGCCCGATCGTCGGCCGGCACGATCGCCAACAGCGAGGGTTCCACGCCGAGCATCGCCAGAACGTGTGCAACGGTAGTTCCCTTGCCCGCGAACACCCGCGCGCAGCTTGAGGCGGTCAGAACCCCTGGCGTTATCTCCGGGACCTCATAGGTCAACTCGAGGGCAGGATTTAACCCG
>JASHTT010000652.1 GCA_030040415.1 Streptosporangiaceae bacterium
CCGGCGCGCTGGTCGTGATGATCGTGGTGGTCCACAGCCAGGCATCTGGATCATCGCTGGCCACGGTCGGGTCACGCCATCGCTCGTACAGGCCGGCGAAGGCCAGCGGACGGCCGTCGCGCGGGCTGATGTAGACCGGTTGCTTGGCCGCGTCCGGCCGCGCCTGCCATTCGTAGTAGCCATCGGCTGGCAGCAGGCAGCGACGCTGTGCGAACGCGCGGCGGAAGGCCGGCTTCTCAGCGACGGTCTCGGCCCTCGCATTGATCATCCGGCTGCCGATTTTCGGGTCCTTCGCCCAGAACGGCACTAGTCCCCAGCGCACCACGCGCAACTGGCGCTCGGCCCGGGCGTGCTGGCCGTCACCGGCTCCGCGGCCACCCGCCTCGTCTTCCTGGGCCCTGACTGGCCTGGTCAGCACCGCATACACGGGTTTGGTTGGCGCTACGTTATAGTCGGGCGCCAGCGGCTCGGGCACCTTGTCGCGTTGCACACTGAACTCCTCGAGGAGCTCAATGCGCTTACGCGCCGATGCATACCGTCCGCACATTTCCTCACCCTGCAATGGCAGCGGACCCCACCACGGAATCCGGAATCTGCCAGTTCATAGCCAAGATTCGGCTTTGCCAAACCTTGCCAGCAAATCTGGCAGCATCCTGCGCCCAGAAGAAGCCGGTGTCTGATTGTCGCTCCGCACAGCCGTCTCGTCCAGACGGCCCGAGCCGACAGCCCGCAGGCACAGTAGTCTCGGGGGCATGCACGCTTCGCCGCAAGCGAATAACGGCTGGGCGCCGCCGCGCGCGACCGGCGCCGTGCGCGCCAGCGTGCTGCTGCCCGGGTCGAAGTCGATCACCAACAGGGCGCTGGTACTCGCGGCCCTGGCGCGCACGCCGACCGTCGTCACCGGCCCGCTGCAGGCCCGCGACACCCAGCTGATGACCGCGGCAGTGCGCGCGCTTGGCTGTGCCATCAGCGGAAACGGCGCTATTACCGGGAACGGGCAGGCCGGCGCGGCTGCGGCCGACCCGTACGCGGCCACTGGCGTAAGCAGCAGCCCGCAAGGCCAGCAGGAGCGACCGGAATGGACGGTCTTGCCAGGGGCTGGCGAGTTCAGCGGCCGGGTCGACGTCGGCAACGCGGGCACGGTGCTGAGGTTTGTGCCGCCGGTAGCCGCACTCGCGGACGCGGACACCGAGTTCACGGGTGACCCGCGCGCCGCACATCGGCCGGTCTGGCAGCTACTGGCCGGCCTCCGGCAGGCTGGCGTGCAAATAAGTGATGCCGGCCGCGGTGCCGTTCCCTTCATAGTGCGCGGCCAGGGCAGCGTGACCGGCGGCACGATCACGCTTGATGCCTCGGACTCGTCTCAGCTGGTGTCTGGGCTGCTGCTGGCGGCGCCTCGGTTCGAGCGCGGCGCGGAGATCCGCCACCTTGGCGAGCGGATGCCGTCCGCACCGCACATCGCGATGACTGTCAGGATGCTCGCCGCTGCGGGGGCCGACGTTGAGTCGGGCGTCACCGGGCGAGCCGGCGAGGGCGTGCCGGACGTCTGGCGAGTGTGGCCAGGTCAGCTCGAACCAGGCCGGATCGACGTTGAGCCCGACCTGTCGAACGCCGCCCCGTTCCTGGCCGCCGCGCTGGTGACCGGGGGACGGATCATGGTTCCCGGCTGGCCAGCCGACAGCCTGCAACCAGCAGACCAGATCGCGGACGTGCTGGCGCGGATGGGAGCGACCTGCACGCCCGGCGCCAACGGCATGACCGTCGAGGGCACCGGCCGGATCCGCGGCATCACCGCCGACCTGCGGGACGTCAACGAGATTGCGCCGGTGCTGACGGCGCTGGCCGCGCTCGCGGACTCACCCTCTGAGTTCACCGGCATCGGGCACATGCGGTTCCACGAGAGCGACAGGCTCGCCGTGCTGGCGGGCGAGATCGGCGCCCTTGGCGGCCAGGTGACCGAATTGCCTGACGGGCTTGCGGTGCAGCCGCGCCCGCTCCGTGCGGGGCCCGTCCCGTTCGACAGCCACGACGACCACCGCATGGTTATGGCGGCCGCGGTGCTCGCACTTGCCGTTCCCGGCCTGACGGTGCGCAACGCCGGGACCGTGGCCAAGACGTTCCCCGCCTTCGTCACGCAATGGGAACAGATGCTGGGGCAGGCCTCCTGAACCGGGTCGTCGGCCACGCCGGCCTCGACGAGGACGACGTGCGGGTGCGGCCGGGCAAGGGCTCGCGGCCCCGCACGAGGCGCAGGCCGGCACACTCCGGCGCGGTCGACGCGTTCGTCACCGCGGTTGACCGGGGCCGGTACCGCAGCTGGACAGGCGACCGCGAGATCACCGCGATGAAGGCGCGCGAACTCGGCAAGGGCGGCATCGTCGTCGGCGACCGGGTCAGCCTGGCAGGCGATGTGTCCGGTGAGCCAGGCACGCTGGCAAGGGTGGTCCGGGTCCAGCCGCGCACCTCGGTGCTGCGGCGGTCGGCTGACGACGACGACCCGGCCGAACGCATCGTCGTGGCGAACGCCGACCAGCTCGGCATCGTTTGCGCCCTCGCCAACCCGCCACCGCGGCCCCGGCTCATCGACAGGTTCCTGGTCGCCGCGTTCGACGCCGGCCTCGAGCCGCTGCTCTGCCTCACCAAGGCCGACCTGGCGCCGCCGGACGACCTGCTGGCCGTCTACCAGCCGCTCGGCCTGCGTTCTGTCGTCCTGTCCCGGCCGTTCGGGAGCGCGCTCGAGGACCTCCGCGCGCTGCTCGCCGACCGGATCAGCGTGCTCGTCGGCCACTCCGGAGTGGGCAAGTCGACACTGGTGAACGCCTTGCTGCCAGAAGCGGGCCGGGCGGTCGGGGCTGTCAACGAGGTGACCGGGCGTGGGCGGCACACCTCCTCCTCCGCGGTGGCGCTGCGGCTGCCGGGCGGTGGCTGGATCATCGACACGCCGGGGCTGCGCAGCTTCGGCCTCGCGCACATCACCGCGGACAGCGTCGTGTCCGCGTTCCCGGAGTTCGCCGACGCGCTGGCGGACTGCCCGCCCGGGTGCAGCCACCTCGAGGAGGGCTGCGCGCTCGATGACTGGGTCGCCGACCACGGCGCGGCCGCCGCGGCGCGGCTCGATTCATTGCGGCGGCTGCTGCGAAGCCGCGAGGGGCTCGATCCGGCCGACACCGGCGACTGACGCGGGGTCTGCTAGCACGGCACACCGGGCCGGACGTGGCAGCGGCGGGCCGATAGGCGCTAGCGTTTCCCGGGATGGCAGGTTTTGACGGCGACCTAGGGTTCGCGCACGTCCTGGCGGACGCCGCGGACGACATCACCATGAAGCGGTTCCGGTCCCTGGACCTGCGCGTGCAGGCCAAGCCGGACCTCACCCCCGTGACCGACGCCGACGTCAGCGTCGAGGATTCGCTGCGGAACGTGCTGAGCCGGGGCAGGCCGC
Organism: Streptosporangiaceae bacterium; assembly: GCA_030040415.1. Lineage (GTDB taxonomy): Bacteria > Actinomycetota > Actinomycetes > Streptosporangiales > Streptosporangiaceae > JAJYUU01. Next base: position 3,440 of record JASHTT010000652.1, read on the forward strand.
GGGACGGCATGCTCGGCGAGGAGTCGGGCCGAACCGGGTCGAGCCAGCGCTGCTGGGTGATCGACCCGATCGACGGCACGAAAAACTTCGTTCGCGGGGTGCCGGTCTGGGCGACGCTGATCGGGCTGATGGCCGAGGACGAGGTCATCGCTGGCGTCGTCTCCGCGCCTGCGCTCGGGCGGCGGTGGTGGGCGGCCCGGGACGGTGGCGCCTGGACCGGCCGCAGCCTGACCAAGGCCACGGCCTGCCGCGTATCGAAGGTTGCCAGCCTGTCCGACGCCTCGTTCTCGTACTCGGGGATCGGCAGCTGGGAGCAGGCGGGCTTGCTAGCCGAGTTCCTCGGCCTCAGCCGTAAGGTCTGGCGGACCCGCGCCTACGGCGACTTCTGGTCGCACGTCCTCGTCGCCGAGGGCGCCGTGGACATATCGGCAGAAACCGACGTGCGTCTCTGGGACCTCGCGGCCCTGCAGATCATCGTGGAGGAGGCGGGCGGGGCGTTCACGGACCTTGCTGGCACGCCCCGGCCGGACTGCGGCAGCGTGCTCTGCACGAACGGCCTGCTGCACTCCGAGGTGCTTGACCTGCTGGCCGAAGGCTAACCGCTGGGGCTCTTGCCGTATCCCGGCAAAGGGCGGATGCTGGACGGAACTGGCGTCACAAGCGCACAAGCATGCCACGCGGTCCGCTGCGGCGTGCGGCCAGCCGTTATCCCGCCGTACCGGGCCGGCGCGAGGGGAGCGATGCAGCATGAACGTTCGGGACGGCATGACGAAAGTCGTTCTCAGCATCGGCCCCGCGCACACGCTCCGGGAAGCTGCCCGGCTGATGTCACGGCAGCGAGTCGGCGCGGCCGTCGTCGTCGACCCAGAGCAGCCCGGCATCGGGATACTGACCGAACGCGACATTCTGGACTCCATCGGGGCGCATCAGGACCCGGACAATGAACTGGTCGCAGACCATCGCACCGCTGATGTCGTGTTCGCCTCGCCCGACTGGACCCTGGAACAAGCCGCCGCGACCATGGTGACCGGGAACTTCCGGCACCTGGTGGTCGTCGACGGACACGAAGTAGCAGGCCTGCTGTCGATGCGCGACATCGTGCGCTGCTGGTCAGCGCGGGTCGCCTCGGCCGGGATGCCGGTCTCCGCCTGAGCGGCCACTGACCGCCGTCAGCCTTTTTCAGTTCGCCCTCGGCTACGGGCGCTGCGTTTCGTCGTGCATTCTGGCCGGCGCGCGCAGAGGCGTAAGCACGCGGTAAGAACCCGGTAACCGCACTGGGTCATCATGCGCTACATCGCCCGCTAAGCGGGCATCCGAGACATCCCCTCTGGCTCGGCATTCGTTCATTTCCCGTGCCCGCAGGGCCGGAACGGAGGTCTCGATGAATCGCGTCGCGCGTGCGCGGCTGGCCGTGCTGGCAGGCTGCACGGCCGCACTGCTCGGCAGCCTGGGCCTTGCAGGCCCAGTGTCCGCCTCAATCACCACCCACGGCACCGCTGCGGCGGGCCGACCCGGCGGCCCATCCGTCGCAATTGGCACCGGCGTCGTGCCGCCACGTGGCACCACCGACATCGGAGTTGCCCCGGCCAACGCCAGAGTCCCGGTCGACGTGGTGCTGAAGCCGCGTAACCCGGCTGCCCTGACCGCGTTCGCCACCGAGGTATCGACTCCCGGCAGCGCGCTCTACCAGCACTATCTGCGCAAGGGCCAGGCAATGGCCACGTTCGGGCCGACCCCCGGCACCGTCCGCGCGGTGCGCGCGACGCTGACCAGACTCGGCCTGCATGTCGGCCGGACGGCGGCGGACGCGATGGTCATCCCCGTTACCGGCACCATCGGGCAGTACGAGCGGGCGTTCGGCGTGCGCATGCGTGCCTTCCGGCTGGCCTCGGGAGCGGTAGCGGACGCCAACGTGACGGCACCAAGGCTGCCCGCCGCCACCGCCCGCGCGGTACAGGGCATCGTTGGCCTCGACGGCCTGTTCCGCTTGTCGCCGTCGCTGAGCCGCGCGCCGCGACCGTCGCGGCCGACCGTCAGCCCTTCACTGGTGTCCGGCCAGGCAGCGCCGTGCGCGAAGGCAACGGGCACCGGCGATTACACCGGTCCGGAGATCGCACAGGCCTACGACATGGACCCGCTGTACAACGTCGGCGACTTCGGCGGCGATGTCAACGCGGACCTTGTGGAAATGGCGCCCTACAACAGCGCGGACATCACGGCTTACCAGAAGTGCTACGGAACGAGCGTGTCCGTGATCGCCGACGCGCTGACCGGTGGCCTCGGCAGCAACTCGACCGAGGACGAGGTGGACATCGAAGACCTGATCTCGCTCGCTCCGCAGATCGGCAAGATCTTCGTGTACGAGGCGCCGGACAACCTGCCGAACGGCGCCGGCTACGGGATCATCACGATCCTCGACGAGATCGTGGGGGTCGACAACGCCCGGGTCATCAGCGACAGCTGGGGTGGCTGCGAGACGCAGGCCGGCAACGCCGAAGCCGCGCAGAGCGAAGAGCCGCTGCTCGAGATGATCGCAGCGCAGGGGCAGAGCTTCTTCTCCGCCACCGGCGACTCGGGTTCGGAGGAGTGCGCCGCGGGGTCGCTCGGCGTTCAGGACCCGTCCTCCCAGCCGTTCGTCACGGCGGTGGGCGGCACCAACCTGAATGGGCTGGGCAACCCGCCGGCCGTGGCACCGTCGGAGAACACCTGGGCGTCGGGCGGCGGCGGGATCTCCTCGGTCTGGCCCATGCAGGGCTGGCAGCTGCACTCCACTCCCGGCGTGATCAACAAGTACTCCACCAATAAGCTGTGCGGCGCTCCGTCCGGGGACTACTGCAGGGAACTGCCGGACGTCAGCGCCAACGCGGGCCTGGGCTACGCGGTGTATATCGGAAACGGGTCAGGTTACTGGTGGGGCATCGACGGGACGTCCCTGGCGACGCCGACCTGGGCAGCGATCACCGCACTGATCGACGCCTCGTCGTCCAGTTGCAGTAAGAAGCCCGTCGGCTTGTTCAACTTCGATCTGTACAAGCTGGCGGCCAGCACGCCGGAGGACATCAACGACATCACCTCTGGCAACAACGCGAACGGCGACCCGGCGCTGCACGGCGTGTACCCGGCAACCAAGGGATACGACCAGGCGACCGGCCTGGGCACGCCGGAGGCGGCCAACCTGGCCCAGTCGGTGTGCGGTACCAACCCGCTGTGGACGCCGCAGGCGACCATTCCCGGCAGCTACACGCCCGGTGTCGCCCCGGCCACTGCAACATCGGGCCACACGCTGTACGTGGCGACCACCAACTCCGCCGGTGACATCATCTACCAGAGTTTCAACGGCACGACGTGGAGTTCGGTGCAGCAGGTGACGATCGACGGTAGCCCGGTAACGACCGGCTTCTCGCCCGGCATCGCCGTCAGCGACGGCAAGCTGTCGGTTGCCTGGACCAACTCGAGCCACTTCATCGACGTGTCCACGCTGAGCGGCGGCACGTGGTCGTCGCCGGTCGTGATCGCGGGCGGCAAGGCCGAGAGCAATCACGGCCCGGCGCTGTCCGGGAGCGGCGACGACCTGTACGCGGCCTGGAAGGGCAACAGCACAGACAACATCTACCTGTCGATCTACGACGGCTCGAGCTGGTCGGCGCAGCAGCAGGTCACCGGGGCGAGCACCCCGTCGCGCCCGGCGGTGACCTTCTTCCCGGCGCTAGCTGCCGTCATCATCGCCTGGCAGACAAGCTCGGACACGGTCCAGTACGAGGACTTTGGAATCCTCGGATTCGGCGGCGTGGCCACGGTGCCGCAGGCGGGTACCAACGAGACCCTGGCCGTGGACGTGGTCGGCAACCGCCTCTACGTCGCCTGGAAGGGGCACACCACCGACAAGATCTTCTACAAGTGGCAGGCCGATGACAAGAAGATCTTCGGCACCTGGACCGGCCAGCTGACCGAGCCGGCCGCGCTGACCGACGAGGCCGTGTCGATCGCGGCGACAGGTCCGACGATGTACACGGTGTGGACCGGCCAGGCCGGCCTGCACCTGTGGTACCAGTTCGCCGACGTGCCGCAGTAGAGCGACCCCGGGCGCGCCGTGCCGTGTCAGCACCCGCTGGCACGGCACGGCGCGTTTCAGCTCCGGCCGAGTTCGTCCCGTGCCCTGGCTCCCCATACCACCGCGCCGAGCCCGTCGAACATTCGCAGCGCCGTCTGCGCGTGCCGCACGGCGGCGTGCCTGTTGCCCGCCTCGCGCCCGACCTCCGCCGCCACGAGATGCGTCCGGGCGAGCTCCAGCGGCAGCCCGAGCCGGCCGTGCTCGACCAGTGCCCGGTCCACGGCGGCTGCTGCCTCGTCGTGCGCCCCGGCGGCCGCCGTGAGCAAGGCCCGGCATCGTTCGGCGGCCCCGATCGCCCACCCGTTGCTGGCCCGGCGGGCCGCCTCGGCGTACATGGCGATCAGCACTCCGGCCCGGTCGAGGGCGCCGAGCCGGACCAGCGCTTCGGCTTCATCCGGCAGGACGCGGGAATAGGCGGGGTTCGTGATGCCATTCTCCAGCACCTGCTGGCACAGCGTATCCAGCGCGGCGTGCGCGGCCTCCGCATCGCCTAGTGACAGGCTGGCCAGCGCCTTGGCGTGCGCTCCCCAGAGTTCTGGCAGTGCCCAGCCGTAACTGCGCGCCCCCTCGATCGCCAGGTCCGCGTCGCGCCGGGCGTCGATGATCTGACCGCGGCTCGCGCGCAGTATCGACCGCATTCCGCGGATCGCGGCGAGCGGGCCGGCGGACGACATGGCCGCCCGGTAACCCTGCTCGGCGTAGCGCTCGGCAAGGCTCCAGTTGCCCGCGTGAGTCTCCAGCTCCACTAGCCACAGCGCGATCATCGGCAGGTCGCTGTCCGCGCCCTGCTCGATCACCGCCTGGTACTCATCCATCAGCAGCCGCCTGGCTCCGGCGAGGTCACTGGCGAACCGAAGCAAGTGACTGGCGACCACTTTGGGCCGCATCTCTACCGCCTGGTGCTCGGCGAACGCGCCCGCAACAGGTTTGCTCTCCGGCATGTCGTCCAGCCAGCGGCCGAGTACGTCGCGCCGGACCGGGCGCCCGGAGGCGACCTCGGTGAACTCGCACAGCACGCGTGCCTGGGCCAGCAAGGCCGCGTCGCCGGCCTGGCTGGCCAACTCGAGCGCCTGGCGATAGTGATCGCGGCCCGCCGGGTCACCCAGGTTGGCCAGGACATAACCGAGGTCGCGGTGCAACACCGCACGCAATCGCAGGTCATCGGCGGCTTCGGCGAGGCCTTGCTGCAGCAGCGCCGCGGCCGCTGACGCGTTCCTGACCGTGCGCGCGACCTTGGCCTGCAGGTACAGCGTCCGCGCCCGTCCCGCGCCGGGAGCCGACTCCGCCGTGGCCCGCTCGATGGCCGACCGCGCGCCGTCGAAGTCGCCGGCCGCGTCGAACATCTCGGCGGCCCAGGTGAGCCGGCGCACGCGGTCCGGCTGACTGCAGTGCGGGGTCATGGTGACGGCGAGGCTGGCCAGTTCGGCAGCCGCTGCGGGCGCGCCGCGCAGGTATGCCGAACGCGCGGCCACGTCGAGCGCGGTGGCGACGCTTTCGTCCGGACCCTCGGCAGCGAGCGCCAGGTGCCTCGCGCGTTCCTCGGGCTCGGCGGCGACGCCCGCCAGCGCGCGGTGGGCCTTGCGGCGCTGGCCCGCGGTCGCTTCCGAGTAGGCGACAGATCTGAGCACCGGGTGGGTGAACCTGATCCGCTGGCCTGCTACCTCGATCACGTTCGCGGCCTCGGCGGCATCCAGCCCCGCCCTGGCCAGGTCGGCGCCCGCCGCCACGACCGCCCCGACCGTGGGGTTTGGCAGCGCAGCGATGTACAGCACGGCGCGCCGTGCGTGTGCGGGCAGCCCGTCGAGCCGACCGCGAACCAGCGCCCGCAGCGAAGGTGAAATGGGCAGCGGCTCGCTAGGATCGGCGGGCCAGCCGCGGGCGGCGAGCGCTGCGGCCAGTTCCAGCCCGACGAACGGGTTACCGCCGGAAGCGTCGTGCAGCCGGCACAGCAGCGTGCGGCCGAGCGGCTCGGCGCGCTGGCCGTTCAGCACTGTCCCGAACGCGTCGAGGTTCAGCGGCCCGACCGGCAGCCGGAGCACGGCGCCCGGACCCAGCGTGCTGCCAAGGGCAAGTTCTTCCGGGTCTCCCGGCCTCGCGGTCGCCAGCAACGCCACGGGCTGCTGGCCCAGCCTGCGCAGCGCGTACTCCAGCACCCGGAACGAGCTCGGGTCGAGGTAAGCGAGGTCATCGATGGCCACCAGCAGCGGCGCCGACCTGCATTGCGCGCGCAGCACACCAAGGGTTGCGACGGCTACGGCGCGCCGGTCGGGCGGCTGACTTGCGGGTTCGGCCCGCAACAGCGCGGCGTCCAGTGCCCGTCGCTGCGGTCCGGGCAAGCTGGCGAATGCCGTCTCGGGCGCGTCGGCAAGAAGGTCAGCCAGCGCGGAGAACGCCAGCCGCGCCTCGGACTCCACCGGCCGGCACGCCGTCACGCCGAAGCCCCGAGCGGCGGCCAGTCCAAGGCCGTAGCTCCAGAGCGTCGATTTCCCGATGCCGGCCTCGCCGGTGAGGAACAGGGCACGTGGCCCAGCTGGCAGCACGCGGAGGAACTCACCTATGCCGGCAAGTTCGTCCGCGCGCCCGGCGGGCGTCGCGAGTGAGTCGCCAGCCGCGCCCGTGGCGTAGGCCGGGTATGACCGCCCGGAGGTGCTCGATGGCCGCCGTGCCGAGTCACGGTAGCTAGCCAGAGTCACCGGGACGTCTGCATTCCCGCCCGGCGGACTGGTGTCTCGCTCGCCGGGCGACCGGTGGTCGGCCGACCCATCCGGTGCCTCGGCGCGCAGCGATTTGCGCCCGGCTCGCAGGAGATCTGGAGCCTGCGCCAGGATGCGCGCCTCAAGCTCGCGCAGTTCGGCGCCGGGCTCGATCCCCAGTTCCTCCACCAGGCGGGTCCTGGCGCTGCGGTAGGCGGCCAGGGCCTCTGCCTGCCGTCCCGACAGGTAGAGGGCCAGCATGCGCTGCGCCCACAGGCGTTCGCGCAGCGGATGAGCCTGGGTGAGCTCCTCGAGCTCGGCGATCAGCTCACTGGCACCGCCGCACGCGAGCCGGGCGTCGGCCCGCAGTTCCATCGCGTCGAGCCGCGCCTCGGTGAGCCGTGCGACCTCGGCCCGCGCCCAGGCCGCGTCGGCA
>JASHTT010000653.1 GCA_030040415.1 Streptosporangiaceae bacterium
GTGCAGGTGCACTACGTCGGCGTGGCCTATTCGACCGGCGAGGAGTTCGACACTAGCTGGAGCCGCGGTGAACCGCTGGAGTTCAGGCTCGGCGTCGGGCAGGTCATCGCCGGCTGGGATCAGGGCGTGCAGGGCATGCGAGTCGGCGGCCGCCGTCAGCTGATCATTCCGCCCGGGCTGGCCTACGGCGACCGCGGCGCGGGCCGTTCGATTGCGCCGGGCGAGACTCTGATCTTCGTCTGCGACCTGGTCTCAGCCTGAGCAAGCGGCGGCCTTGGCAGTCGGCCGGCCGAGGTCGTGAGGCGCCTGCTTCGGTTGACCTGGGCGGCTGCCGGGTCGTTGCTTTGCCGGGTCGTTTGGCACCGCGCACCCGGCTCTGCGACGCCCTCCACCGCCAGCTCGCCGGCGACACCGAGAGCGCGACTAGCTGCGACCGGAGGCAGCCCAGATCTCCGCCTTCTGCATGATGTCGAGGATCACCCGCGTCTTTGCCGCGTTGTATCCCATCCGGTCGCCATGCCAGAGGCGCGACGCGGCAAACTTAACCTCGACGTACGCCACCCGGGCTTCAGCATTGACGCGGAGGTAATCCCGGAACAGCAGGTGCCTGCGCTCCCAGGGCGACCCAGCCGCGCAGACATGAACGTGGACGTCCCAGGGCCTGCCGGGGAACGGCCGGAAGAAACGATGCTGGTTGTCCCGGTAGCGAAGCTGCACGCCCGCCCGCCCGCTCGAGCGGCGCGGTGTAAAAGTCCGCAGCCGCAAGGTCGGGCGCGCTCAGCTGGATGTCGATGACAGGCTTAGCTGCCAGACCGGGCACTGAGGTCGAGCCGACGTGCTCAATCCGCTGACCGGCGTTGCCCAGCTCCGCGGAAAGCCGCGCCTTCCATCCGGCGTAGCGGTCCGGCCAGGACTGGTCGTAGGGCACCACCGCTGGCGGATCGTCGGCCCGGTCGGAACCCTCGCTCTGCTCGAAGCCTGGCCGCCGCGCGGGCATAACCGCAGCCCACATGCTCTTGCGCTCGGCGAGCGGTAGCTCGTGTGCGGCCAGTCCCCGAGGTGACGCCACCATCTCGTACAAGTCGATGATCGTCGCCGCCTCTCCCTCTGCCTGGCGCAGTGCCAGCCACGCAGTCAGAGGGTCGCTGTCCGGTTCAACCCCTGCCGCCGCCAGGCGCTGGCTGAGACCGGTCATGGCCCGCAACTTACGCCCCCAGACAGGTCAGGCGACAGCCGCGACGCTCGATGCGCGGCATGGCGCGCACTTGCGGCACTGGCCGCTGCGCCCTGACTTCTATCTCGGCACCTCGTCGTGCGAGGGAACCTGATTGGCGTCGATGGCGGCGCGCTCTGCGGCGGTCAGGCCTGCAGTGGCGAGAATCCGCTGCACCATCGCGTTCTTCCCTCGACCGTATTCGTCGATGCCGTCAGCCACGGCCCCGACTCTCCGCTTCACGGCCGCGTACTGGTCACGCAAGCCAGCGTCGACGCGCAGGATGTCCCGGACGGCCAGGTGGTTGCGCAGCGACAGCGAACCCTGAACAACGACATAAGTGTTGGTCGGGGCCAGTCGCTCTGGCTCCTTGAATGCCCACCGCAGCGGAATGCCGAGCTCGCCGAGCGGCGTGAATCCCAGGCCCGCCAGGACATCCGACGCCGCCGCCACGTCCGGCTCGGCGACCACAATGTCGCAGTCGAGCACGGGCTTGGCGGCCAGGCCGGGAACCGCGGTACTGCCGACATGCTCGATCGAGACAACCGGCACGCGGGCCGCCAACATGGCAGCGGCGTACACGTGGCGCAACTGCTCGAATCTCGCTGGCCAGGCGGCGTCGTAGTCAACAACCAGGATCACGACAGGACCTTACGCCGTCCACGTCAGCGCGCGTCAGCTTCGAGAGCAGCACCAAGCGCGCCAGGGACGCGTCGCCGACCGCGGTGGTCACGACTCCAGGTGCTCGTCGACCCGGATGTCCCGGTCAGCACGCTGATGACGAACCGGCCTTCCGGCGCTGTCGCCGTCGGCGTATTGGAGCCAGGCCTGCTGCTCTGTGTCCAGTCGGGCCAGCTGAGCCAGCAGCTGGCTGGTTTCAGCCTCGAGCTGCCTGATCAGGGCGAGGTTGCGTTCAGCATGCCCGTAGGTCATGGCGGTCTCCCGGTACGGCTGCAAGGAGCCGTCCGGATGATTGCGCCGGCGGCATGCTCACGGCCAGTAGTTGGCTGCCGACCAGCGACGGGCTGGCTCGGCGTTATGCTCCACAATTGGGACATCCCGGCCGCCGCACTTTGGCTCCGGTCTCGGGCCCCTCATCGAGGAAGCAGAGCGCCGGATGACACGCCGCTCGTACTCGGTGGTGCCTCCCCACACCCCGTCTGCGACCCCGTTGTCCAGTGCCCAGGCCAGGCACTGGACTCGTGCCTGGCAGATGCGGCAGATCCGCTTCGCCTCATCGATCTGGCGCAACGCCGCCCCGCTCGTTCCGATAGGGAAGAACAGGTCCGGATCGGCGTCAAGGCAGGCAGCAAGCTCTCGCCAGTTCGTGCGCACGGTCATCACGGCTGTGTCAGCAGACGATGCGCACGGCCTGTCGGACCCCGGCGGTCACGCTGCACCGGCCGGTCTAGCCGATGGGAAACGCCATGATCGGGGCAGGTCAAGGCGAGTCGCCAAGGCACTGCTGGATGCGAGGTGCGACACGCACCGGTTGTGTATGAGCACGTTACCGGCCGACCGCTCGTGGCCGTTGATCAAAGGTTCCATGGCTCCTCGCTAGGTCTGTGCCGTGCCTGGCAGTACAAGCGTCTGGCAGGACACGGTGGCCCAGCATCGTCCAGTTTGGATGATTCGCCGACGACGCCAGGTGGACCCACGAGGTGCACACCGACGACGCCGACGACAGCGGCCGACCTTAGTCGGGCATCTCAGGCGGTTCGGTGCTCTCTTGCGGGTCGCCGGGGAGAACGAGTTCGCCGGGCTCGAAGCCACCTTCCGCGGCCACGGCGGCCAGTTCGTACCCCAGTGACTCACGGACGGCAGGTTCCGGCAAGCGGCGGCCAGTCAGCGCTGCGGCGGAAGCCGCGATGACGTTGGCCGCAATGGCGAACCCGAAGGCTACGCCGAGACCGCCGTGGAACGGTGCTGTGATCAGATGCGGGAAGAACTCCCGCCCGGCGACGTAGGCCGCGTGCGCCGGGGACAGATGATGCAGCAGCGGGCCAAGCAGCTGCCGCATCGGGTTGTAGCCGAGGAAGGAGGAGAACAGCACGCCGATCGGAGGGAGGTGCGAGATCGGCGCGGCCGCGGCGGCGGGGACGCCCTGTGCGGTTAGCCCGCTGAACATGGCCGCCGGAAGTTTGCTGGACAGGCCCGCCACCATGAGCGTGAAGAAAATGCCGATCGACAGCACGAACGCGGAGTTCTGGAAGGTGGCGATCATGCCGCCAGCCGCCCCCCGCCTGTCGGGCGGGACCGAGTTCATCATCTCCGCCCAGTTCGGCGACACGAACAGGCCGGAGCCGAACCCATTAAGAGCGATGACGATCGCGAACTCCCAGTAGGGGAAGTCCACCGGGACAAATATCAGCATCAGAAAGGTCGCTCCGGTCAAGAGCGCCCCGCCCACGGTGAAGGCCTTGGGCCCGAATTTGTCGGAGAGTACTCCGGACAGCGGAGCGGACACGAGGAAGCCGGTAGTCAAAGGCACCAGGTAGATGCCGGCCCACAGCGGGGTCTGGCTGTAGCTGTACCCATGCAGCGGCAGCCAGATGCCTTGCAGCCAGATGATCAGCATGAATTGCATGCCGCCGCGACCCATCGCCAGCATCAGGCTGGCGATGTTCCCGGCAGCGAACGCCCGGATCCTGAACAGTGAGATACGGAACAGCGGCTCGGGGACCTTGGTCTCGAGGTACACGAAGATGACCAGCAGCGCGAGGCCGCCGAACAGTGCGGTGAGCACCCACGGGTTGGTCCAGCCCATGGGATGTCCGCCGTAGGGCAGCAGACCGTAGGTGATGCCGACCAGGATGGCGACCAGGCCGGCGGCGAACAGCAAGTTGCCCCACCAGTCGATCTGCGCGTGCTTGCGTACCCCGATGTCATGCAGCATGAAATACGCCCACACGGTGCCGAACACGCCGATCGGTGCCGAGACGAGGAAGATCAGGTGCCAGTTCACGGGGGCGAGGGCGCCGCCGAGAATGAGACCGATGAACGATCCGCCAATGGCCGCGATCGAGTTTACGCTGAGAGCCCTACCGCGCTGGTTGGCCGGGAACGCGTCGGTAACGATGGCGGCGGCGTTGGCGAACAAGAATGCGCCGCCGATGCCCTGCACGACCCGCCAGATGATCAGCCACATCGCCCCCGCCGCGCCGTGCATCCAGGTCACGGTCAGGAAGATCGAGGCGACGCTGAAGACCGCAAAGCCCACTGTGTACATCCGCACCCGGCCGAACATGTCGCCCAGCCGACCGAACGACACCACTAGCACCGCAGACACAACCAGGAACCCCATGAACATCCACAGCAGGTAGCTGGTATTGCCCGGAGTCAGCGGGTTCAGCCCGATGCCGCGGAAGACGTCAGGCAGCGCGATCAGCACGATCGACTGGTTGATCGTCGCCATCAGCATGCCGAGCGTCGTGTTGGACAGCGCGATCCACTTGTAACGCGGCCCGAGCGCACGACCTGCTTGTACAGGCGCGCCCGCCACATCAGAGCTGACCGTCATGGGCGCACGTGCTCCCCCACCTGGGACCGGGTGCTTGCTAATCCTCAAGTAACAATGACAGACGAGACCACATCTGCGCTCCCTAAGCCGAAGCCGTGGTTATCACCTCCGCAGCCCGCCCGCGCCGGCCACGTTGAGCGCGGGCAGCTTCCCCGCACCGACCGCGGGGGGCGACCGCGAGCGCCCTGGCACCGACAGGCCGATTCTGGCCGCGACAACCGGGCTGGTGACTTATGACTCCGCGGCCGATTCTCCCCAGCGACCGTCGCCGAAGTCGCGCAAGGGTGGCCCAGCAAAGTAGTACTGCGCCAGCCGCAGCACCTGCGTGTCGTCTAGATGATCGATATCGACTCGCACGTCGGCGACCACCTTGGCAGCGACGTCTCTCCGGTGCTTCTCCGCGTAAGCCACCCAGTGATGGGACGCGTTCGCCTTTCCCGCGCCGTGCCCAAGCAGCAGGATCGCTCCGGCGGGCGCCAGCGCTTCGGTGAGCTCGCGCCAGTACTCCGGGCTGTCAGCTTCGTAGGTCCCGTCGGGGTTCCCGGCAAAATGGTGCACCTTGTGGAAGTGGCCAAGCGGATCGCTGGCGACCAGGTGCTCTGGCCGCTGCCCGGGCGACGCATCAGTCGGGTAGACGACCGATTGCTGGAAGGCGACAGACGCGACGACGTTCTTACCCCTGACGAGCTCGATGCTGTCGGTCATGATCAGACCTCCTTGCCCAGTTAATCCGGGCCCTGGCAGTGGCATTGGGGCTACTCGCAGGACCGGCTCCCCGTGGGCTGTTGCTACGCGCGCGGCAAGCCGGTTCTGCCGAACCTCGCATCCGACCTAGTAAAACAGCTGAGTACGGGCCGGCGGGTCGGAGGCCGCGTGGCCCGCGCCTGTTACCGGCTGGCCGGCTCGGCGGCCCGGCCGCCGAAGGCGTCCAGCCAGTCCAGGACTACCTTGACGGCCAGGCCCGCATTGCCGACCTGGCAGTGATTCTTCGCCTGCTCGGCTCTGGTGAAGACCCGGGTGGTGACCGACCGCGCGGCGGCCAGCGTCAGCGCCTGGTCGCCGAGCCGGTGCAGCGGCCGAGGCTTTCGCTTCCTATCATCAGCAGGACATCCCGGGTGACCGGAGGCGCGACGTCGCTCGTGTGGTACTCATGCCAGGCATCGAGCACCGCGGCCGGAGTTACGGCGCCCGCCACCCGCGCGCCCTGGCTGAACATCCACTGCATCGACAGGTCAGTCTTGCTGGCTGCCATCCTGGCCGCCAGCTCGGAGAAGTCGGCGAGCACGCCGAAGACGATGACACGGCTGACCCGGGGCTCGCGGGCGGCGGCGCGCACGACCAGGCAGCCGCCAAGGGAGAACCCCATCAGGGTGACGTCGGGCAGGTTGAAGTAGTCCAGGACGGCGGCGACCGGCAGCCGCCGGTCGGGGGTCATCGGCATGCCCGCGTCCAGCACCGTGCCCTGGCCGGGCACGTCGAAGATCACCGTGTCCAGGCCGGCGTCGCGAAACGCGATCGCCGCGGGTTGCCATTCCGCGATGCAGGTGTCGTAGCCGCCGAACACGACGATCGTCCCGCGCGGCTGGCCTGAGTTGAATCGGTACGCCATGAGCTGCGTCCCCTGGTAAGGGATCAGGTGGCGCTCACCGGCGGAGATGCCGTTCGCAGTGGTCGACATCTGCGTGGCCCTTCCCCGGCGGTGGCTCGCTGCCGAACTCGGTGGTCCCTTCCGGCCGGTCCCGCTATCGACCCGGGGTGCGGCGGTGACGAGGGTGAGCCCCCAGCCACGCAGCGGCCCGCAACCTTGCCTGATCAGATAACTCCGCTCCACGTGAGCCGGGTCCGGTCGGCCGACCTCGACTTGCCGTCCCGATCTGCACGGAGTCTCGCCCGCGGCTGGATGAGCGCGCCTCGCATCGTTGATGTGATTCACGCGGCCGCCCGGCTGACCCATGACCACGACACCTCCCGTGCCGGCGGGCTGAACGCATGATCACTCGTAGCCCGCGAACCGCCGTCCGCCTTAGCGTTTTCTCTGCGGTGGTGGCGCGCACGGCCGGCCAGCTCGCCGCGACCCCACGGCGGCCGTGGGCAGCCGGCACGTTTCCGGTCGAGTGGGGGCGGTCGGGTCCGTTCGAACCACGCAGGGTGGGGCAGTCCGAAACGCTCGACTTATCGAGCCGCGGTTGCCGCGCGTCTGCCGGAGAGTCCGGCGGCTCCGCCGCAGTTAGTCACCGGTGCTCCTGGCCATGGCCAGTCGGCCTAGCCAGTCGCTGAGCAACTGTCGTTCTGCCGGGGACAGGACACCAGGCGCCTCGGGGAGTAGTGCTCGAAGCGCGACGGCGTGTACCGCGACCCGTTCGGCTGCGGCAACCGCTTCGGGTCTCCCGTTTGGGGCCTCAACGGAGGCCGGAACGGTGAGCGCGGCGAGTATCGCCTCGCGCATGGTCTCGGAGAGCCACGGGTCGCGTTCCTCCGGCGGGGTGGCGGCGAGAGCGAGCGTGACACCGGTGCCTGCGGCGTGGATCAGGTCCGT
>JASHTT010000654.1 GCA_030040415.1 Streptosporangiaceae bacterium
CACAGCCTTGCTGGTCGGCGCCGCCTTAGCCGTCGGCGCAGCCTTCCCGGGCGTGGCCGCCTTGCCTGTCGGGGCTGCCTTGCCGGGCGGCGCCGCCTTCGCGGCCGCCGGGCTTCTTCCAGCCGATGCCGTCTTGCTACCCGTGGTCCTAGCCTGCTTGCTGACCTTCCCGGTCGAGGCTGTGGGGTTCACCTGTCATCGTCCCCGCTGCTCGAGTGCCCGCTACCGGACACTGCCGTGTAACTTCCCGCCCCGCGGCTGAGCAGGTCCGCGGCCACCTGCCGGCCGATCTCCTCGGCGTCAGCCAGCGCACCGCTCGCGCTGCCGCGGATCGCCGCTCCCCCGTCGGCTGCCACAACCACGCCGTGCAGCCTAAGTACCTCCGTGCCCGCCGCATATGCACCGACCGGCGCGGCGCAGCCCGACTGCAGTGCGCCGAGCAGGCTGCGTTCCGCGGTCGTGGCGGCCCGGCTCACCGGGTCGTCCACCCAGCGCAGCAGCGCAACGAGACCTTCCCGGTCGGCACTGCACTCAACCGCGAGCGCTCCCTGGCCGGCCGCCGGGACCATCTCGTCGGTCTCGAACACCTGAGTCACCGCGTCGAGCATGCCGATCCGTGCGAGGCCGGCATAGCCGAGGACAACAGCGTCCAGTTCCCCCGAGGTCACCTTCGCGAGCCGCGTCCCCGCGTTACCTCGCAACGAGACGGGAACGACATCCGGCCGCATCAACAGGAGCTGGGCCGCGCGGCGCGGGGAGCCGGTGCCGATTCTCGCCCCGGATGGCAGGTCAGCAAGCTTGGCGCCGCCGCTCGCGGCCAGCGCGTCGCGCGGGTCATCCCTGACCGGCACGGCCGCCAGCGCTATCCCGTCGGCAGGCCCCGTCGGCAGGTCCTTAAGCGAGTGCACCGCAAGGTCGACCTCGCCCGCCAGCAGGCTCGACCGCAGCGCGCTGACGAACACGCCAGTGCCGCCGATCTGGGTGAGCTGCTCCCGACTTACGTCGCCGTGCGTAGCGATCCCGACCAGCTCCACCGTCTGGCCCGTCAGCTCGGTGACCGCGCTGGCAACCAG
The DNA here is from genome assembly GCA_030040415.1 of Streptosporangiaceae bacterium. Classification (GTDB taxonomy): domain Bacteria; phylum Actinomycetota; class Actinomycetes; order Streptosporangiales; family Streptosporangiaceae; genus JAJYUU01. The sequence goes on from JASHTT010000654.1 coordinate 1,074, forward strand.
GCGCGACTGCTCCATGGCCATCGGACTGCGCCGGGTACCGAGCCGCAGCGGGTCGCTCATCGCTGATCACCTCCGTCCGCCCAACCCGGCAGGTGCGCGTCGGCCTGCGCGACCGACTGCACGGTGGCCGGGTCGAGGTCGAAAAGCACGCGCAGCGCATCCTCGTAGCTATCCGCGCCCGGTGCGCCTGCCAGTTCCTTGACCCGAACCGTCGGAGCGTGCAGCAGCTTGTCGGCGACCCTGCGCATTGACTTGGCAACCTCGGTGAGCGCGCTGTCATCGAGGTCACCCAGCCGCCCGGCGAGCCTGGCCAGCTCGGCGTCGACAACCTTGGCTGCCTTGTCCCGCAACGCCACCACGGTAGGTGCCACGCTGGCCGCGCGACCGGCCGTCAGGTGCGCTGTCAGCTCGTCAGCCACTATCTGCCGGACATCCGCGACCGCGCTGTCGCCTGGCCGCAGCCCGGCGTTCCCGTCCGCGGCGAGGGTGTCCAGGTCGGTCACCGCGACACCGGGAACGTCACCGACGCCAGGCGCCACATCCCGTGGCATGGCGAGGTCCAGCAGGACGAGTGGGCCGCGCCCGGCGCGCCGCGCAAGCGCCGCGGTGACCATCTCCGCGGTGATCACGTGTCCAGGCGCCCCGGTGCAGCTCACCACCAGGTCGGCCGCCGCCATGAGCGCGACCAGGTCTGCCATGTCGCTCGCCTGGCCGCCGACCCCGGCGGCAAGCCGCTCGGCACGCTGGCGGGTCCGGTTGGCCACCACTATCTCCGCCGCGCCGGCCCGGGCCACGCTCGCCACTGCCAGCCCGCTCATCGATCCGGCGCCAATCACGAGGACGTTCCGTCCGGCCAGTTGCTGCTCGCCGTCGGCCGCCGCCCGCTCCGCGCCGAGCTGCCGCGCCGCGGCCCGCAGGCCGACGCTGACCAGGCTCGCCCCGGTACCGCCGATGGCTGTCTCAGTGTGCGCCCGCTTACCTGTCCGCAGCGCCAGCGACCCGACGTCGGACAGGACCCGGCTGACTGTGCCCTGCTCCCTGGCGACACGCAGCGCCTGCCGAAGCTGGCCCAGGACCTGGCTCTCGCCGACGACCATCGAGTCCAGCCCGCAGGCCACGGCCAGCATGTGCTGCACGGCCCTGTCCTCGTAGTGCACGTATAGGCACGGAGTCAGCTCGGCTTGCGGAACGCCGGAGTGCCTCGACAGCAGCTCGCAGATCGCCGACACGGCGCCGTGGAACTTGCCGACCTCCGCGTAGATCTCGACCCGGTTGCAGGTGCTGAGCGCGACCGCCCCGGCGACGTCGTCGGCGCGCGCGATGTCGTGCAACATCTTGACAAGCGCGTCTCCGGTCAGCGCGGTGCGCTCGAGCAGCGCCAGCGGCGCGCCCTTGTGGTTCAGCCCGACGACCAGAACACTCATGTTCCTACCGCCTGCGCTCCTGTCGTGTAGTCATCCTCCGAGCCGCTCCCCGCCACGGCTCGAGACTCGGCCGCAGCCCGCGCCCCCCGGCCGCTGCGCCCATTCGGACTAGCCGCGGCAGGCGACGCCGGCAACCCGCGTGCGGCAATCCCCCGGGCGAGGTCTCCCCCAGGCGGCAGGTCGAACAATCGCGCCGCCGCCGTACGCCGCTGTGCGTGGAAGGCGAGGATCTGCAACTCGATTGACAGGTCGACCTTACGCACATCGACGTCCGAAGGCACGTTGAGCACGACAGGGGCGAAGTTCAAGATGCTCCTGACCCCTGCCGCTACCAGTCGATTGCAGACATTCTGGGCAGCCGCGGCCGGTGTGGCGATGACGCCTATCGCGACGTCGAACTTCCGCACTGCCTCCTCGATCTCGTCCGCGCTGCGGACCGTGTGCCGGGCGATCACCGTGCCTACCACGCCTGGGTCACAGTCCAGCAGCGCCGCGATCCGGAAGCCGCGGGATGCGAAGCCGCCGTAGTTGGCCAGCGCACGGCCGAGGTTGCCCGCGCCGACGATCAGCACCGGCCAGTCCTGGGTGAGCCCGAGTTCGCGCGACACCTGGTAGACGAGGTACTCCACGTCGTAGCCGACGCCACGGGTGCCGTAGGAACCAAGGTGCGAGAGGTCCTTGCGCAGCTTGGCCGAGTTGACCCCGGCAGCGGCCGCCAGTTCCTCGCTCGACACGGTCGTCACGCCCCGGTCCGCCATGCCGTACAGCACCCGCAGGTAGACGGGCAGCCGCGCGACCGTCGCATCTGGTATGCCGTGGTGGTTACCGGCCGGGGCCGGGCGACGGGCCGACGGGCCGCGGGACATATGCCGGTACTCCAGGGGGATCGACAACTGGTTAGCAAAGCGGTAGGCCCATGGACGGCCCGGACCCCCGGACTGGCCGGGGAGCCTGGGCGCCCGGATACCGGGGCCCACGTGCGAGGTGCGTGTCCACGCTACGCCCTTGTGAACGTTTGCACAAAGTCGCGGTGGGCCCACCGGGCTGCCGGGCACCCGCGCGGGCTGATGGTCGGCCCGTGCCCCAGCCGGAAGGGCGCGGTTGTGGCAACGGCGCCCTTCACAAGGCGTCTCGGCCAGCGCCAAGCCGCACCCGGAAGGGCGCCGTTGTGGCACGGAAGCCACAAGAGTGGCGCGGTTGTGGCAACGGCGCCCTTCTCTGCGGGTCAGCCGGCCAGCAGCGCTAGGGCGGCGAGCTTCGAGCGACGTCAGCTGGTCGAGGAGAGCAGCGCGGCGCGTAGCCGCTGCTCGCTGACCCGCCAGAAATCGTGCTGCACCCCGTCGACAAATGTGACCGGGACCATATCGCTGTACCGGACAAGATCTTCGGGCGACGCGCTGACGTCACGTTCCTCCCAGCCGACGCCGAGGTCAGCAGCCACGGCCGCGATCACTGAACGCGCCTCGTCGCACAGATGGCAGCCGGGCCGGGACAGCAGTGTGACCCTTACCGCCACTCTCGCGACCCGCCCGCCGACTCCCGGCCGTAGTCGCGGAGGTAGTCCGGCCGCTCGAAGCCCGAGGTGTCGAAACCAGGCTCGGGGAACAGGTCGGTTACGGAAGGGAACGGGGAGACCTTGGCTTGCTGCAACCCGAGCTCGATCACGTTCGTGGCTAGGACGTACGGCCTGCGATCGGCGTCGTACTTGAGGATGTAGGGCTGCCTGCCGTGCCGTTCGTAGGCCTCGCGGCTGCGGTACACCTCATAGAGGATCCGCTGCATCGGCGCCGACGGCACGGCGTGCACGATGTAGACGAGCGTGTCCGGCTCGTTCGTCCGCACGTCCTGCACGACCCGCTCGATCAGCCTGTCGAACTCGTCGACGCGGTCCTCGATCAGCGTGTAGATGGCTATCTGGCCGAACAACTCGGCCCGGGAATCCGGCTGCTGGTAGTGGTCCGCCGCCCTGCCGTGCATCGGCGGGGCCGGCTCACGCCACCCGCCGCCGTACGGCTCGCTCTGGTCCGGACGGAAGCCCAGGTCGTAGTCGCCGGTCGCGACTCCGACGTTGTCCCTGTCGTCCATCAGGCTGAGATCGTGGTCCCCGGTCGCGAACTCACCCTCCTCGTCCTCCCAGCCGCGACCCGCATAGCGGCCATTCGGGTACCCATGGTCGGCTCGGTCGCGGCCGTGCCCGCGGTCGTCGAAGGGCTGCATATCGCCGGTCTGATCCATCCCGTCCCAGGTCTCGGCCGGCTCGTCGGCGCGGTAAGACCGCTGGGAGTTGTGCAGTGCGGCCAGCTGGACACGGTCGGTCCGGACACCAGCGGCCCAGGTCAGGGCCGCTGCAGCGGTGAGCAGCACAGGGAATTCCGACGAGACCGGCAGGTTCATCTTTTCCTTGTAGGCAAGCAGCTGCTGCAGCGCCGGATAGGCCAGGAAGATCGCGGCCGCGCCGCCCATGAGCTGCGGCACCAGGACCGCGTTCCAGCCGGGCCTGCCCGAGCGCACCACCACGATCGCCACCGTGATGACGGCGATCAGCGCGGTCACCGGTCCGATAGCGAACATCAGCACGTAGTCCGGCGGCGTCTGGAAGTACTTGGAAGGCTCGGGCCACGCCTTGGTGAATCCCGCGCCGGTGAGCTGGTCCAGGGCCAGCACGACGACGGCGACCAGGGCCAGCGAGGGGATGTACAGCCGCGCGCAGAACCGGCCGGCCACGCTCTTGGACGCCACCTCGGAGAGTGCCAGGATCAGCGCCAGCGGCGCGACCACCTGCCCGCCGATCTCCATCGCACGGAACAGGCCCGCATCGAAGCCGATCAGGTGACCGATTGCCTGCGCGCCGAGGCTGACGAGCAGGCCGAGCATCGCGAGCGACCAGGCGATCAGGTCGCCCCGCGGGCTGCGGAAGGCGCGCGTCAGCAGAATGCCGCTGCCGGCCACGGCGACGAGGGCACCGAAGCACGAGACGATCAGAGAACCAGACATTAATGTCTATGGTGCATGACGCCGGGCGATGAAGCGACCAAGGCTTGGCCGGCCTTCGGCCGGCACGCGGCCTGGCACCGACGCCGACCAGCGGCTCGCCGGTAGGCTCGAAGCCATGAAGGGCGAGTCCGGCGTGAGCCGGGCCGGAGCCATCATGCGGCTCGGCAAGGCCAGGAAGGGCTCAGACGTCCTAGCCGGCCAGGCCGCCGCAGCTGCCGCCGAGGTGGACCGACCGCAGCCGGAACCGGACCCGTCGGCCGCTGCATTCTTCGACGTTGACAACACGCTGATGCGCGGCGCGTCCATCTACTACTTCGCCCGAGGGCTCGCCGCACGCAAGATGTTCGGGCCGCGCGACCTCGCCAGGCTGATGCTGGGCCAGGCGATGTTCCGACTGCGCGGCACCGAGAACGCCGACCACATCGACGCGGCACGCGAGGCCGCCCTGGCGTTCGTAGCCGGGCAGCGCGTGGCAGACATCATCAGGCTCGGCGAGGAGATCTTCGACGACAGCATCGCCGACCGAGTCTTCGAGGGCACCAGGGAACTCACCCAGCGGCACCTGCGAGCGGGCCAGCGCGTGTGGCTGGTGACCGCTACGCCCGTGGAACTGGCCAACATCCTGGCGGGCAGGCTGGGCCTGACAGGCGCGCTTGGCACTGTCGCAGAGACCAGGAACGGCGTCTACACCGGACGGCTGGTCGGCGGCCTGCTGCACGGCGAGGCCAAGGCCCAGGCCATCCGTGCCCTGGCCCAGCGCGAGGGCCTGGACCTGTCCCGGTCAAGCGCATACAGCGACTCGGCCAACGACCTGCCGATGCTGGAGCTCGTCGGCCATCCCAACGTGGTCAACGCCGACAGCGACCTGCTGGCCGAGGCCCGGCGCCGGAACTGGCCGGTGCACGACTTCCGGTCTGGCAGGCGGGCGACGATGATCGCGCTGCCGGTTGCCGCAGGCGCCGGCGCACTGGCGGGCGGCACGGCTGCCGCGGTCGCCCTCC
>JASHTT010000655.1 GCA_030040415.1 Streptosporangiaceae bacterium
AGCCTGCTCGCTGACTTCTTCGCCGAGGAGCACCCAAGCGACGGCAACTACCTTGCAGTGGCAGGCGGCAGCACATTCGGCATCCCGCTGGACGACCCGGCGGAGGAGAACCCGGACTACACGATCCGCGCCCGCAACATCGGCGACCTCGTCGACGCGGCACACGAGACGTGGAAGGCGTACCTGCAGAGCGCCGACGGGCCATGCGATGACACGGTCCACCGGTATTACTGGGACGACGACATGCCGATGATGTACTTCGCCGACGTGCGCGACCGGCCCGCGTACTGCGCGGCCCACGTCGTGCCGCTGCAAGCGCTCCAGACGGACCTGGCCTCGGCGCGGACGACACCGAACTTCGCGTGGGTGAGCCCCAACGACTGCTCGGACATGGAAGGCTGCGGCATCCGCGCGGGTGATGAGTTCCTCGCCGCCGAGCTTGGCGAGATCATGCGCTCGCCAGCCTGGCGGACGCAACGCTCGCTGGCCATCATCACCTTCGACGAGGACGGCTACGACCACCAGCGGCCGGCCCAGCGCGTCGCCACGATCGTCATCGGCTCGCGCGGCGTCCGGCAGGGCTACGTCTCGCACGTCCGGTACACGCACTACAGCCTGCTCCGTACCATCGAGGCCGCGCTCGGGCTGGGCACGCTCACCGCGAACGACCGGTACGCGGAGCCGCTGAACGACGTGTTCGCCACGCGGGGGGCGAGCGGTGTCCGGCAGGCTGCTCAACCGGAAGCAACCCGGCCTGGATCGGCGCCCGCCCAGCAGGCGTCCATCCCGGCATCCGTCCCCTCAGCGTCCGCCCGGCCGGCATCCACGCGGACGGCGCCGGCCTCGCGAGACCACCCTGTCGCGTTCGTCGTGAACTCCGCGTCGGACTCGGTGACACCCGTCGCGCTAACCACCCGGCGGGCCGGCGCCCAGATCAACGTCGGACGCGATCCTGAGGCCATCGCGATCACTCCGAACGGCCGGACCGCGTACGTCGTCAACTCCGGATCCGGCACCGTCACGCCCATCGATATCCGCTCGGAGCGAGCCGGGAGGCCGATCCGGGTCGGCGCGGATCCGTCAGCGATCGCGATCAGCCCTGATGGCCGGACCGCTTACGTTGCCAACGAGGGGTCCGGCACGGTCACGCCGATCAACCTCCGCTTCCAGCGGGCGGGGAGGCCGATCCGGGTCGGCGCGGATCCGTCGGCGATCGCGATCACGCCGGACGGCAAGACGGCGCTGGTGCTCGACTGGGGTAGTGCGTCGGTCACGCCAATCACGATCGGCACCGGCAACAGCGGCCAGCGCGCGGGCCGCCCGATCAGGGTCGGCGGCTACCCGTTCGCGATTTCCTTCGCGTCCGGCGGTAGTACCGCATACGTGGCCAGTTACGGCTCGGACACGGTCACTCCGATCGCGATCCCGGCCGGCCGGGCTGGCCGGGCGATAACCGTCGGCCAGGCGCCCGATGCGCTAGCCGTTGGCCCCGGCCCCGGCGGGAGGACCGTCTACGTGGTGGACGGCGACTCGCAGGCCGTTACGCCCATCTCAGCGGCTACCGGCCAGCCATCGGACCGCATCAAGGTCGGTTACTCCCCGACGGCCATCGCCGTCTCCGGCAGCACGGCGTATGTGGTGAACACGATCTCCGGCACGGTCACCGCGGTCAGCACACGATCTGGCCGGACCATACGCAGCATGGACGTCGGCCTGTATAACTACCCGACGGCCATTGCGGTGCACGGCGGCACCGCCGTCGTCGTCGGCACCTACGGCGGGGTGATCACCCTGCTCAACACTCGCACGCAGCACGCGGTCGCGACGATCACTGTCGGCCAGTACCCGGTCGCGGTGGCCATCGCGGCATGACCCGGTCGCTGCGGCCATCGCGGCGGGCTGGCCCTGTCAGCGCATCGCCTGGTTGATCAGTTGGAACAGGATGCAGTCCTGCCACTCCCCGGCGATCTTGAGGTACTTTGGCGCGAGCCCGATGCGGACGAACCCGTTCCGCCGCAACACGCGCTGCGACGCGGCGTTGTTGCGCAGCGTCTCCGCCTGGATCCGGTGCAGGCCGAGCTCACCGAACGCCAGTCTGCCGATATCGCGGAGCGCTGCCGTCGCCAGTCCGCGCCCGTTCTCGGCGGCAGAGACCCAGTAGCCGACGCTGCACGACAACAACGGCCCGCGGACTATGCCGTTGAGCGTGATCCGCCCCACGACCTTGCCGGACTCGCTGGTGATCACGTGCGGCAAGGCCGTTCCCTGTTCGTACCGCGCGAGCGCGTCGGCGATCGCGACGCCCTGGCCCGCCGTCGTGAAGTACTCCTCGCCGCGGATTGGCTCCCACGGAGCGAGGAACTCCCGGTTCGTACGCAGGAGTTCGGCAAGAGCCGGCGCATCGTCTTGCATGACAAGCCGCGTGACTCTCATCAACCCATGCTCCCAGCCGGGTACGCGGTACCCGTCGGCTGGTTGGCCTTGTCACAGTTCAGCCACAATTCGGCGGATCGTGCAGCGTCAGCCGGGCTCAGGAATCTCTAAGGAGTGGACGGGCTGGATCACCTTCCACACCCGGAAACGGGGGCCGCCCGGGGCCGGCGCAAGGACAGCTGCGCCGGTCCCGGGCGCGCTGCTGTCAGCCGCGTCCGTTACTGGAGCGCCTGGGACTGAAACGCTGGGACTGAAGCGCCGGGGACCGGAGCGCGCTAACATCAGGCGCCATGCGCGCCGCGCGTTGTTCTGGCAGATTCCCGGCTTTCCTCCTGGCTAGCTTGCTGGCAGTCGCAGCGGCATGCGGTGTCGCCTACCCAGCGACCGCCTCGTCGGGGACGTCACCGGCGCCGCAGCGTTATGGCAACCCGAACGGCCATGTCTACGTCCCGCCCGCGGCTCGCGCCGTCAGCACCACCCACCCGAACCACGTCATAGGCAACGGCACATCCGGTGGTTGCACGTCGGCGGCCGTCGTCAAGGCCGTGGCCGAGGGTGGAG
>JASHTT010000007.1 GCA_030040415.1 Streptosporangiaceae bacterium
ACACGCACCGGATCCCGGTCGAGGAAGCCAAGCCGGCCGAGGACCAGGGACGGTACCTGCACCCCGAACTTTATGACGGGGAGCCGATCACCAGCATCGCCCGCGCCTGCGCACACGCGGAGCGGCAGCGCGTGGCCAGCATCGCCAGGTCAGCGCCGAGGCCGCGCTCCTGACAGCAGCCACCGGGCAAGTTCCGAACGCGGATGACCGTCCGGCCGACACCGGCTCACAGCACCTGATAACCCGGCGGCGTGGCGTCCTGCCCGAGCGCGACCTGCCTGGCCTGCAGCTCAGGGTGACGCAGGAACCTGTCGAGAAGCTCGGCTGAGCCGCCGACGCAGCTCCAGTCGTCGTCCCACAGCCTCGACATGAGCCAGGAGTGGTCGGCGGGAAACATCAAGGTGGGCAAGGTCCCGGGCCAGCCGGGGTCCTCTGCGCGCCAGGTGGCGGCCTGCTCCGGTCCGGCGTCGACCAGGACGTACTGCCAGCCCGCGTACAGGGTCACCTTCGGCGCGTCGGGGAAGACGATGTCGTCGACACCCGTGTCGAGATACCCGAGCCACCACGGCTGGCTGGCCGACTGCTCGGTCAGCACCGCCAGCACGGCGCGGTCATGCTTGACCAGCTCCGCGCCGCCCGGAATCACGACGGTGGCGTAGGCCTCGAAGACAAGCGGGATGGCGGCTGAGATGGCCCGGCCGGGCGATGTGCCGCTAGTGATCCACGCGACGTCGGCCTCGGTTCCGATGCGCCACGCGCGGCCGTCTTTGGTCCGGGTGACCACGCGCTCAGCTTAGGTCGCTGTCGCGGCTGGCTTCCCTGGCCTTTTGCGCCGCGTTCCGGATGACGCTGCTGCCTGTCGCCGTGGTCTTGCGCCACGGCGGCACTCCACTGATCTCGATCTCCAGCGAGAAGCTCAGGAAGGTCCTGATCAGCACGATCAAGCCGAGGATCAGCACGTTGCTGACGGTTGGCGCGACAGCAATCGTCCGCACGAGGTCAGCCGCAACCAGAATCTCGAGGCCGAGTAGCAAGACGCCCCCGAGTGCCTCGCGCAGCAGCGAATAGGCGCGTTCTCGCTGTCGCGAGCGCTGCCAGGTGAGTCCGGCGACGACAAAGGACCAGACAGTCCCGAGGGCGAGCACGAGGACGCCCAGCACCTCGAAGGCTTGGGCGACGTGCTCCATGACGTGCGCGAACGTCACGGCTGCCAGCCGGCTGGCAGAGTTCGCGGCATGTCGCAGAACGTAGCCGGCTGGTGACGCGGTGCCTCGGCCAGGGGCCGGAGCGGGCGCCCACTCGCTGACCCGCCCCGTTTACCGCGACCGCGCGTGGCACCGCGCGGAACTGAAGTCCCGTTCCCCCTCTGAAGCTGACAACCCGCCGTCAGCGTCCGCGCTTGCGCGAGCGGAGCAGGCGTCCTAATCTTTGAGCAATTGCTCAAAGCATTCACTCAGCAGCAGGGTCACGATGGCAAAGGCCGGGCCGCGGACGGAGTCGGGCACAAGCAGGGCGCGCAGCGCCGACGTGCGTGACGCGCTGATCGCCGCGGCCATTGAGACACTTGCGCAAGCTGGCTTCGCCGGGGCGAGCGCCAGGGAGATCGCCGCCCGCGCCAGCTGCAGCCAGGGGCTGGTGTTCTATCACTTCGGGTCGGTGAACGACCTGCTGCTGGCGGCGCTCGACGAGGTGAGTACGCGGCGGATGGACGCCTACCGGCGCCTGGTCGCCGAGGCCACCTCGGTCACCGGACTGGCGGACGCCGCGCGATCGATCTTTATCGAGGACCTCAACTCCGGGTATGTCCGGGTGCTGGTCGAGATGATCACCGGTGCCCAGTCAGTGCCCGGTCTCGGCGAGCGAGTCGCGGAGCGGCTGGCGCCCTGGCGCGACCTCGCCGAGTCCGCGGTCCGCAACGCGCTGCGTGGCTCTCCCGCCGCGCGGCTGCTGCCAGCGCCGGAAGCCGCGCACGCCATCGTCGCCGGCTTCTTCGGGCTGGAGATGCTGGCGATGCTCGACGGCGACTCCTCAGCCGCGCTGGCAGTTTTCGGCCGGGCGCGCTCGCTCGCCAGGCTGCTCGACGTGCTTGCCGGGGTCAAGGTGCCAAGAAGCAGGAGGAATGACAGATGAGTCAGGTTGACGTGGTCACCGGCGCGTTCAGCTACTCGGGCGCTGCCATCGCGAGGGAACTGCGGGCTCGCGGGCGCGAGGTCCGGACGCTGACCGGTCATCCGGAGCGCGCTCCCGCGGGAACGCCAATCGACAGCCGCCCGCTCGATTTCACCGATCCAGCCGGGCTCGCCAGGTCGCTGGCGGACGCGGACACGCTCTACAACACGTACTGGGTGCGGTTCGGCCGCGGCACGGTGAGCCACGAGACGGCAGTGGCCAACAGCAAGATCCTGTTCTCCGCCGCGGCGGAGGCAGGAGTGCGGCGCATCGTGCACGTGTCCATCACGCATCCGAGCGCGGACTCCGTCTACCCGTACTTCCGCGGCAAGGCCGCGGTCGAGCAGGCGCTCGCGGAGACCGGCTTGCCGCACGCGATTGCCAGGCCCGCGATCTTGTTCGGCGGCGACGGCGTGCTGGTGAACAACATCGCCTGGCTGCTGCGCCGGCTGCCGGTGTTCGCCGTTGGCGGCAGCGGGAAGTACCGGGTGCGCGGCATCCACATCGACGACCTCGCGCGGCTACTGGCGGACCTGGGCGCGCAGGACGGCTCGACCGTGGTGGACGCGGTCGGCCCGCAGTCGCTGACGTTCCACGAGATGGTGGATGTGATCAGGCGGGCAGTCGGCAGCCGGGCGCTGGTGCTGCCAGTTCCCGGCGCGGTGATCCCGGTGCTGGCTGGCGTGCTCTCGGTGCCGCTGCGCGACACGCTGCTGACCGCGGATGAGTACCACGCGATGGCCGACGGGCTGGCGGACTCCGACGCTCCCGCGACCGGGCAGGTCGTGTTCTCCGACTGGGTACGCGAGCACGGCGCCGAACTTGGCCGGCGGTACGCCAACGAGCTCGACCGGCACTTCCGGCCAGTCCAGCCGGTGCCGTCGTCAGCAGACGCTGCCTAGCGCTGGTAGCCGGCCAGGAAGGTGGCCAGCCTGCCGATGGCGTCGTCCAGCACGGGCACCGGGGCGAGGAAGACGAGCCGGAGGTGATCGGTCGTCGGCAGGTTGAAGCCGCTGCCGTGGGAGAGCAGCAGATGCTGCTGGTCCAGCAGGTCGATCATCATCTGCTCGTCGTCGTCGATCCGGTAGAGGTCCGGGTCCAGCCGCGGGAAGAGGTACAGCGCCCCGGCCGGGAGCACGCAGCTGACACCGGGGATCGCGGTCAGCCGCTGCCAGGCGTGATCACGCTGGTCGCGCAGGCGGCCGCCGGGCTGCAGCAGGTGGCTGATGCCGACGCGGCCGCCCAGGGCTGGCTCGATAGCGTGCTGTGCAGGCACGTTCGGGCACAGCCGCATGTTCGCGAGCAGCTCCAGCCCGTCCAGGTAATCGGCCGCGTGCTCGCGCGGCCCGGAAACAACCAGCCAGCCGGACCGGAAGCCGGCCAGGCGGTAGGTCTTCGAGAGCCCGCCGAGCGTCAGGACCAGCAGGTCGGGCGCGAGAGCGGCGGCCGGATAGTGCACGGCGCCGTCGTAGCAGATCTGGTCGTAGATCTCGTCGGTGAGAACCAGCAGGTTGTGCCGCCTGGCCAGGTCGAGCAGGCCGAGCATGGTCTGCCGGGAGTACACCGCACCCGTCGGGTTGTTCGGGTTGATGATCACCAGTGCCCTGGTGCGCTGGCTGATGCGGCTGGCCACGTGCTCGAGGTCGGGCTGCCAGTCCTGCTGTTCGTCGCACCTGTAGTGCACGGCCCGGCCGCCGCACAGGTTGATGGCGCCGGTCCACAGCGGATAGTCAGGGCTGGGCACCAGGACCTCGTCGCCGGTGTCGAGCAGCGCCTGCAGCGACATCACGATCAGTTCGGAGACGCCGTTGCCGAGGAACACGTCGTCCGGGCCGATCCCGGCCACGCCGGACCGCTCGAAAGCCTGAGCGACCGCATGCCGGGCCGAGTAAATGCCTCGTGCGTCGCTGTAGCCCTGAGAGTCCCCGATGTGCTTGACCACCTCGCTCAGCACGTCCGGTGGCGCCTCCAGGCCAAAAGGCGCCGGATTACCCAGGTTCAGCTTGATGATCTCGTGCCCGGCCGCCTCGAGTTGGCGGGCCCGCCGCAGCACCGGTCCGCGGATGTCGTACCTGACGTTGCTGAGCCTGCCTGCTTGAGCAACCTGCACGGGACGTTCCCTCCACTCTGCGGTCGGTAGCCGTGCTGACGAACGCGCGTCCCCGTCGCCGGCCGCGTTTGGCGCGTCGTCAAGCCGTCACCATAGGGCGCGCATTAGGTCAGAACATTACCGGCAGGCGCTCATGGCCCGGCCGCCTGACCACCGCGCGGCCAGCGGTCAGCGCGCGGACAGCACGTCGGCGATCTTGGCGGCAGCGGCCGGCGGGTCGCTGGCGTCGTGCAGCAACTCGCCCCAGGACCACCGGTAATACCAGTGCAGCCGGCCGTCGTCGTCGGTGCCGGGCACGCAGTCGATGCTCTCGGCGAGCATTAACGCTCCAGGCATGAAGACGTGCAGCGCCGCCGGATAAGAAGTCTTGACAGTGGCAGGGAACCCCCTGGTGTCCAGGGCGGTAGCGAGCCTGTGCAGGTGATAGCTGCGGGCGTGGTCACGTGCGCCGTCCTGCATGTCACCTGCCAGTGTTAACCCGGATGACCCTGCGCGTGTTGCCGGGTCCGGACATTGTCGCGGCTCGCGCCGGGGTGTTGTCAAGCCCTGCCGCGAGCGCAGGCGCTTTGCCGCCGGTCGTGTCGGCTAGCGGGCGGGGGTGCCGTAGCCCGGGTAGCCGGGGTAGGGGTCCAGGCCATATGCCGCCTCCGGCGGGGCATATCCGCGCTGGTCGTATGGCTCGGCGAAGTAGCCGGGCTGCTGGTAGGCGGACGGGTCGGCGTAGGGGGCACCGCCGGCGAACTGCCCGCCCGGAGCACCGCCCTGAGCGCCGCCTGGAGCGGGCGGAAGGTAGGAACCAGCCGTCGGGTACGCCGCGGCCGGGTCGACAGCCGGCACTTGCTGAGCCTGGCCGGGCGCGGCCGGATAGTAGGCCGGGTAGGAGGCGTCCTGGCGCGTCGCGGGCGGCGGCGGCTGGTATCCGGCCGGAGCCTGACTTACGTAGCTGCCGTACGGATTGCCGACCGGCGCCATCGGCGACGGGCTGCCAGGCTGGCTGCCGTGGGTGTCGGGCATCCCGGCCTGGCTCTGCGGGGCGGCCGGGTAAGTGGAGAACTGCTGCGTCGGCTCGCTATAGGAAGCCTGGGTGCGCTGCCCGGCCGCGGGCTGGGCCTCGGGCCGGCGCGTGCGGTAAGAGCGGCTGTCAGAAGCATTAATAGCGGGGAACGACGGGCTCGTCAGCGGGTCATCGTCGGCCGGTATCGGCAGCCGGGCGCGGCTGTAAGGTCCGGACACGTGGCTTGAACGTGACTGGGGCGGCGGGCCTGCTGGTGGCGTCACCGCCGGGGCCGCAGCCGCGGGCGCGGGCAGCAGCTGCGAATACGCAGCGGGCTGCGCGGCGGCTGGCTGGGTCGCGAGCCGGGCGAGAGCGGCGGTGGCGTCGCCGATGGCGCCTGCATTCGGGTCGTCTGCGATGCCGCGGTAGCGGCCGGGTGCGTGCTGGCCGCGCTGCTCGGGTCTGCTCGGCTGGCCGTGACCGGAAGGACCGGCGGAGGCAGCCGGCGCCGCGACGCGCGGCTGCGAGACCGGCGGCTGAGAGCCATGTGGCTGGGCGGATGCCGTCGGCCTGGACGCACGGGGAGCGGA
>JASHTT010000656.1 GCA_030040415.1 Streptosporangiaceae bacterium
CGGATGGAGCAGCGCAGGCACCGAATCGAGGAGCTTTTCCGGGACGACCCGGCCGTCTCCGGTACGGTGCCGCCGGCGTCCGGTCCGCAAGCGGCCGGCCTCACCACGGGAGTCCAGAGTGTCAACTGACGCCAGCACCTCTCCGGGGGCTCCGGGGGTCGCCCCCCGGGCGAGTACAGCAGCCGCCCCGGGCCAGCCTTCGCCGAACGCTGGCGGCGTGATCCACGACATCGGGTACCGCGAGTATGACGGCCCGCGGCTCGGCCGCGGATACATCTTCATGGCGCTGACCTGGCAGGGCCTGCGCGCGTCGTTCGGCATCGGGCGCGGCGCCCGGGCCAAGATCGTGCCGACCATCCTGTTCGTGCTGATGTGCCTGCCCGCGGCGGTCAGCGCGGTGGCCCTGGCGACGAACCCTTCTGGCGGGGCGCTGATCAGCTACGACACGTACATTCCTTCGCTGCGCTCGCTGGTCATGCTGGTGTTCGTCGCTGTCCAGGCCCCCAACCTGGTCTCGGCCGACCTGCGCAACCACACCCTGCCGTTGTACTTCGCGCGGCCAATCCGGCGCACCGACTACCCCGCGGCAAAGCTCGTCGCCTTCGTGATCGCCTGCCTGGTGCTGATCGAAGTGCCGCTGATCATCCTGTTCATCGGCAACGCGGCCCAGGCACACGGCGCGCACGCGGTCTGGGCGCAAGTCACGCAGGTCGGGCCTGGACTGCTCTACGGCCTCGCGTGGGCGGTGCTGCTCGCCAGCATCAGCCTGCTGCTGGCCTCGACGACGGGCCGACGGGTGTTCGCCACCTGCGCCGTTGGCCTGCCGCTGTTCTTCAGCTACATCCTCGCGCACGTGCTGGGCCAGATCGGGCTGCAGTCGTTCGGCCCCGTGCCGGTCGGCCAGTTCGGCCAGCCGCTGCACCCCCCGGCGCTGGCCAGCCTTGCGGGGCTGATCAGCCCGTTTACCTTGCTGGGCGGAGTGCTGCACTGGCTGCAGGCGACGCCGCGGCCGGGCACCATCGTGCACATAAACCAGGTCACCACGATCGGCAGCTACGGGCCGGTCTACATGGCGGTCTTCATCGTCGCGGTGGTCGTCTTCGCCGGCGGGCTGCTGATCAGGTACCAGCGGGTAGGTGTGGCATGAGCACGATCGAGCTGACCGGCGTCTCCCGCTGGTACGGGAACGTGGTGGCGGTGAACGACGTCACGATGTCGATCGGCCCGGGCGTCACCGGCCTGCTCGGCCCGAACGGAGCGGGCAAGACGACGATCATGCACATGATGGCTGGGTTCCTGGCACCGTCCCGGGGCGAGGTCACCGTGGCCGGGCAGCCGAGCTGGCGCAATCACGAGATGTTCCGGCAGGTGGCCCTGGTCCCCGAGCGGGACTCGGTCTACGCGTTCTTGACCGGTTCGCAATTCGTCGCCGCCACCGCCAAGCTGCACGAGCTTGCCGACCCGGAGGGGGCGGCGCGACGCGCCATCGCGATGGTGGAGTTGACCGACGCGCAGGACCGGCGGATTTCCACCTACTCGAAGGGCATGCGGCAGCGGATCAAGGTCGCTGCCGCGCTAGTGCACGACCCCGAGATCGTGCTGCTCGACGAGCCCTTCAACGGCATGGACCCACGGCAGCGGCTGCAGATGATGGACCTGCTGCACGCCGAGGGCGACCAGGGCCGGACCATCGTGTTCAGCTCGCACATCCTGGAGGAAGTCGAGCGGCTGTCCGGCATCATCCAGGTGATCGTCGGCGGACGGCTGGCCGCCTCGGGCGACTTCCGGGCGATCAGGCGGCTGATGACCAACAGGCCGCACGTGTTCGTGGTGCGCTCGTCGGACGACAGGACGCTGGGCTCGGTTCTCATCGGCAGGCCCGCGGTCAGCGGAGTCGAGCTGACCGGCCAGGGGCTGCAGGTCAGCGCCTCTGACTACGGGACATTCGCGCGGGAGGTGGCCGGCCTTAGCCGCGATCACGGCATCCGGCTCACCCAGGTGCTGCCCACCGACGAGTCGCTGGAAAGCGTCTTCACCTACCTGCTGGCCTCCTGACGATGAGCAGCCAGCCAGTGTCTGCCACCCCGGCCGCTCCCGGCCCCAGACAGAAAGCGGTGCACCCGATGTCTGGCCTGTTCAACGGCGTCGTCATCAGGCTGACGCTGCGCGGCAGCGTGAGCCGCAAGAGGGCGCTGCTGTTCGCGATTCCCGGTCTGATCCTGATCGTGGTCTCGGCCCTGCTCAAGGCCAACGCCACGGGCTCGTCGTGGCCGCCGGTCTTCCTCGGCCAGTTCGGCTTCTCGGTGATAATCCCGCTGACCGCGCTGCTCGTCGGGAGCAGCGTGCTTGGCGCGGAGATCGAGGACGGCAGCATCGTGCACTTGCTGGCGACCCCGGTCAGCAGGCTGTCCGTGGTGCTCGGCAAATACGTCGTGGCCGTCGGGCTGACCGTCCTGTTCGCGGCGGTGCCCGAGTACCTGGCCGGCGCCATCGCCAAGGGCCCGGCAAACAAGCTGACGATCGGGCTGTTCGTCGGTGCCCTGGCCGGCGCGGTGATGTACAACGCGCTGTTCGTCATGCTGACGGCGCTCGTCAGCCCTGGCCGGGCGCTCGCCTTCGGGCTGGTCTATGTGCTGCTCTGGGAGGGCCTGCTGGCCAACTTGGTGGCCGGGGTGCGGCTGCTATCGATCGGCCACTACGCGCTGGCGATAGCGAACTCGATAGCGCACAATTCGACGCTGAACGCCTCGCTGAACGTCGGCACCGGGATCGGGATGGGGATCGTCGTGACGGCTGCCGCGCTCGCCATCGCGGTGAACCGGCTGTCGGCGTTCTCCATCAAGGGCGACATCGCCTGACGCCGGAACTGACCAAGGCGCCGCCGGCTTCTAGCGCTCGCGGCCGGCGCGCCGCTCGCACCCGGCCGCCTGGCTAGCCCACCCGGGCCAGGCTCAGCGAGAGGCGGCCGCCGACTTGGCGGCCGCCTTCAGTTCCTTCTTGTGCGCTCGCACCGCGGCGAGCGAGGTGTCATCGACGATGTCGGCTACCGAGTAGTGGGAGCCTTCCTCGCCGAACCGCCCGGCCGCCTCGCGCCACCCGTCCGGCCGGACACCGAGTTGCTTGCCGAGCAGCGCCGTGGTGATCTGCGCCTTGTAGCCGCCGAATCCCGGCAGCTTCGCCAGCCTCGCGACCAGCTCGGCTCCGGTCCCGGCAGATGTCCACACCTTCGCCGCGTCGCCGTCGTAGTCCGCGACCAGCACGGCGGCAAGTTCCTGTACCCGGCCTGCCATGGCCCGCGGGAACCTGTGCAGCGCAGGGCGCTCGGCGAACACCTCAGCCAGCGCTTCGGGGTCAAACTCGGCCAGCTCGGCGGCCGTCGGCTCGTGACCGAGCCGGACGGCCAGCTCGTACGGTGAGTTGAACGCCTTCTCCAGGGGCACCTGCTGGTCCAGCAGCATGGCTACAAGCAGCGCGAGCGGGTCGCGGGACAGCAGCTCATTGGCCTTCGCCGCGATCGGCAGGTTCAGTGTCATTTAGCCATCATCTACCATCGTCTGAACTGGGCGGAAACCAGCAGGCTAGCCCGCCCGTTGGATGGTTGAGTGCGCGGCCACGCGCCGCAAGGGGGGATGACGTCCCCCGGAAGGAGCTCGATATGTCGCCACACGTTAGGTACGGCATCATCGGGGTCATCATCGGGCTGATCTTGCTCATCTGGTACCCGCTCATCGGCGTCGTCGTGATCGCCGCGGCGATCGCGATCCCCGCCATCGCCTACGCGATGCTGACCCCGGAGCAACGCCGCCGGCTGCGCCGCATCCGCCGTAAGCAGATAGGTTCCTGACCCCTCGTGGCCGGACCCGGCTGGCCCCCGGGCCAGCCGGGGTCCCGCCACGGACCGCGGGTTTAGGGCGTGCCCGGCTGCCAGAACTCCGGCAGGTCACGCGGCGCGTCCGGGCCGACGTACCTGGCCAGCGGCCGGTAGATCCGGTTGTCGGCGATCTGCTCGAGCACGTTGGCCATCCAGCCGATCACGCGGCTGCAGGCAAAGCTCGGCGTGAACATCTCCCTCGGCAGCCCGGCCGCCTCGAGCACGACACCTGCGTAGAACTCGACGTTCGCGTACAGCTCGCGGCCCGGCTTGAGCTCGGCCAGCAGTTCCACCGCCGTCTTCTCGACCAGCTCGGAGAGGGCGACCCGGTCGCTGTGCAGTTCCCTTGCCACCTCGTGCAGCAGCTCCGACCTCGGGTCGAGTGTCTTGTAGATCCGGTGGCCGAAGCCCATCAGCTTGTCGCCGTGCTCGATCGCGTGCCGCAGCCACGGCTCCGCGTTCTCCGGCGTGCCGATGGCGTCCAGCATGTCGAACACCCGGGCCGGCGCCCCGCCGTGCAGCGGGCCGGACAGGGCCCCGAGCGCCGCGGTCACGACCGCGCCGAGGTCGGCGCCGGAGGAGGCGACGACCCGGGAGGTGAACGTCGAGTTGTTGAAGCCGTGATCGATCGTCAGCATCAGGTAGCGCTCCACCGCGTACCTGCTCCGTTCGTCGGGCTCCTCTCCGGTGATCATGTAGAGGTAGTTCGCGGTGTAGGACAGGTCGGCCCGCGGCTGCACCGGCTCCAGCCCGCTGGCCAGGCGGAACAGCTGTGCCGCCAGCGTCGGCATGATCGCCGCGAACCTGGTGGCCTG
>JASHTT010000657.1 GCA_030040415.1 Streptosporangiaceae bacterium
GCTGTACATAGTGGTCCTGCTTGCCCTCGGCGTCACCCGGTTCGTCCTATCTGCCCTGTCCGCCGCGCTGCCGCACGTGGTCGCGGGGGACAAGCTCGTCATGGGTAACGCCGTGTCGCCGACCCTGGGCGGTGTCATGGCCGCCTTGGGCGGCATCATCGGCCTCGGCGTCAACGCCGGCACCGGCGACACCGAACGCGGCGCGGCGATCACGGTACTGGTCGCGGGCGTGTGCTACGTCGCGGCCAGCGCGGCGGCCCGGATCATGCACAAGGACCTGCTCGGCCCGGAACGCGAGCCCGGTGGCTACCGGCCGGGCCGGCTGGCCGCCGAACTGAAGACCGTCGCCTCCGGCCTGGCCGAAGGAGCCAGGTACATCTTCAGGCGCCGCGGACCGGCAACGGCACTCGGCGCGACCGCTGGCAACCGGTTCATGTACGGCATCCTGCTGCTGATGGCGATCTTGCTGTACCGGAACTTCTGGTACCGCGGCCACTCGGCCAGCGTCGCCGAGGGCCACCTGCTCGCGCTGGTCCTCATCTCGGCGGTCGGTTACTTCTGCGCGGCGCTCGTCACGCCGCCGGTCACCAGGCGGCTGGCCAAGCCGGCCGTCATCACCTTGCTGCTGCTCGCCAGCGCGGTCATCACCGGAGCGCTCGGCGGCACGTTCGAGCAGTTCGCGTTCCTGGTCATCGGCTTCTGCGTCAACCTGGCCGGACAGGGCATCGCGATCTGCGCCACCACGATCCTCCAGGAGCAGCTGGGCGATGAGTACCGCGGCAGGGCGTTCTCGCTCTACGACATGATGTTCAACACCGCCTATGTGGCCGGCCCGCTGATCGTCGCGGCCTTCATGCCGAAGAGCGGCAACTCGCCAGTGCTCATCGCGGTAGTGGCGGCGGGCTACGCAGCCGTCGGGATCTGGTACTGGCTAGCGAGCCGTCATTCGGCCGGGCCGGACGTCGGCGGGAGTTCCAGTCCGGCCGCGACAGCCCAGTCCAGTAGCTCCTGAACGGCGCGTTCCCTGCCTAGCGGCCCTTCCTCGATGCGCATCTCACGCAGGAACGCGTAAGCCTGGCCCACCAGCGGGCCTGGCGGTATGCCGAGGATGCGCATGATTTCGTGGCCATCCAGGTCCGGCCGGATGCTGTCCAGTTCCTCCTGGGCCTGCAGTTCAGCGATCCGCTGCTCGAGGCTGTCATACGCCCGCTCGAGCCGTTCGGCCTTCGCCTTGTTGCGCGTCGTGCAGTCGGCCCTGGTCAGCACGTGCAGCCGGGAGAGCAGCGGGCCCGCGTCGGTCACGTACCGGCGGACGGCCGAGTCCGTCCACTCGCCTTCGCCGTAGCCGTGGAACCTGAGGTGCAGCTCGATCAGGCGGGTCACGTCCGCGACCACGTCCTTGGGGTACCGGAGCTGGCTCAGCCGCTTGCGGGCCATCTTCGCGCCGAAGACCTCGTGATGATGGAACGCCACCCGCCCGTCCGGCAGCCTGCTGCGCGTGCGCGGCTTGCCGATGTCGTGCAGCAGCGCGGCCAGCCGGAGCCGCAGGTCCTGCTCCAGGCCGTACCTGGGCTCCAGCTTGATGGCCTGGCCGAGCACGGTGAGCGAGTGCTGGTAAACGTCCTTGTGCCGGAAGTGCTCGTCCCGTTCGAGCCGGAGCGCGGGGATCTCCGGCAGCACGTACTGCGCGACGCCGGTATCGGTGAGCAACTCGATGCCCGCCGCCGGTCCGCCAGGATAAGCGGACAGCAGCAATTTGGTCAGCTCGGACTCGATCCGCTCCGCCGACACCTTGGGCGGCGCCAGCAGCGGGGCGAACTCGGTCATCGCCGCCGCCACGTCGGCGCTGACGGTGAAGCCGAGCTGAGCGGTAAATCGGGCCGCACGCAGGATGCGCAGCGGGTCGTCGGTGAACGACTGCCGTGGCGTGCCCGGCGTCCGCAGCAGCTTGCCGCGGACATCGGCAAGACCGCCGAACGGGTCGACGAGCTCAAGACCGGGCAGCCGCGCCGCCATCGCATTGACCGTGAAGTCCCGCCTGGACAGGTCGGCCTCCAGCGACGTGCCGTACTGCACCGACGGCTTCCTGGAGTCGTCCTCGTAGTGCTCGCTGCGGTAGGTGGTGATCTCTACCCTGTGGCCGTCCTTGAGCAGCCCGATCGTGCCGTACTCGATGCCTATGCTCCAGATCTCGTCCGCCCAGCCGCTGACGATCTCCCTGATCCGCTGGGGTCGCGCGTCCGTGGTGAAGTCGAGGTCAGGGGACGAACGGCGGAGGAAGATGTCCCTGATCGGGCCGCCGACGAGGGCAATCTCGTGACCCGCCGCGGCGAACATGCGGCCGAGCTCAGCCGCTAGCGGCGAGATGCCCGACAGCAGCGCCGCGGCGGCTTGCCGCTGGCGGCTGGTCAGCGAATCTGGTTCTGGCACGGCCATTGAGGTTAAGGGATGAGCGTAGCCTGTTGAAAGCCGGTAACTGCGGACCCGCCGCACAGCGGCCAGCTCCCCCGTGCTGACCAGGGTCAGGGGCGTCCCCCAGGCCAGGCACAGGCAGCGGCCCGTGATGCAGGCGGTGGCCCGCCGCACCCGGCTCGCCGCAATAACATTCTGGGCGTGCCGACGGCAGCACGGCAAGAACGCTACAGACGGGTGGAAGATGATCAGACGGGCCGGCGCGGCCGCCGCCGCGCTCGCGTTCGCCGTCTTGCCGTGCGCGCTGATCGCTTCCGCCCAGCCTGCCAGCGCCAGCTCGGGCGCCGCTGGCCAGGCCAAGCCCCCGGCCGTGGTAACGATCACCGGGCTGAGCTCGTCGTGGGCTTCCCCGGGCGAGACCATGACGGTACGCGGCACGCTGACCAACGACTCCGGCAGTCCGATCAGCAAGCCGCAGGTGCAGCTGCAGTCCTCCGCGACCCCGATCTCCGGCCTCACCGCGCTGCAGCAGTACGCCGACGGAGCCAGCACTCCGTATACCTACCCCATTACCGGCGCGACCTGGCAGTCGGCCACGGCGCTGCAGCCGGGCGCCGCGGCCCGCTGGTCGGTGCGGCTGCGCGTGAACGACGTCGGCATGACCGCGTTCGGCGTCTACCCGCTCGAGGCGGAGGCCACCGACGTCTACGGGTACCCGCTGGCCAGCGCGGACAGCTACGTCCCTTACGAGCCAGCCAAGCACGGCGCGTACGCCAAGTCCCGGCCGGCCGCACGGCAGATTGCCTGGGTGTGGCCCGTGGTCGGCCAGCCCATGCTCACCGAGCCGTGGCAAGGCGACTGCTACGGGGCACAGCCGAAGGCGCTTGCCGCTAGCCTGACCAGCGCCGGGCGGCTGGGCGCACTACTCAGCGTCGGCCAGGGCGCCAGCGGGGCGAGCCTGGCCAGTAGCGACAGTGTTACCTGGGCCGTGGATCCGGCGCTGCTTGCCGACGTCCAGGCGCTGTCAGATTGCGGCTCGGCCTATCCGGCTGGGGCCAAGGCGGCGTCGCAGTGGCTCGCCGCGTTCCGGCGCACGACAGCGGGCCAGCCGCTGTTCGTCACGCCCTACGCCGACGTCGATGTGGCCGAGCTAGTTGCCGCGGGCCACGCTACGCCGGACGTCGACGAGGCATTCTCGCTCGGCGCGAGCATCGCACACAGCATCCTGTCCGGGAAGAGCAAGCCGGCCTACGTGACGGGTATCGCCTGGCCCTCCGGCGGCGTGGCGAACGCCGGCACGCTGGGGGCGCTGGGCGCCGACGGGATCCGCACCGTACTCGTGGACAGCAGCTCCGGAGCGGCGGCGGACGCGGTCGTGCGGACGGGGGACGACAACGGGTACGCGCGGGTCCTGGTTGCCGACCGCGCGCTCACCGAGGTGCTCGCTTCGCCTGCCGGGACACCGGCGTCGGCCTTCGCGGCCAGGCAGCTGTTCCTCGCCGAGACCGCAGAGCTGGCGGCGGCAGATCCGGCCCAGCCGATCATCGTCGCCCCGCCGCAGCGCTGGCAGCCATCAGCGGCGCTCGCCAGGGATCTGTTGTCGGAGAGCACGGCTGCGCCCTGGCTCCGGCCAGCCAGCCTGTCCAGCGTGGCCGCGGTCAACCACACGCCTGCGGTGTCACCGAGCGCGGTCAGCACGCCGCAGAGCTCCTTCAACCGCGCAACACGGGCCGACCTGGCCACGGTTGACCGCCAGATCACCTACATCCAGGGCTTGCAGGCGTTCCCGAACAACGACCTGTGGCTCGCCGCCGCGACGCTCGAGTCTTCGGCCTGGACCGGCGCCGCAAGCAGCGGCGCGGCGGCCGAGTTCAGCATCATCGAACGGAACCTGTCCCGGCAAGGTGTCGCCGTGGCGGGACGGCCAACTGTGTCGGGCGTCGAGCTGATCGCCGATGGCCGGGTGACCCTCGGCGGCCTCAAGGGCTCGGTGCCGGTGTCGATCTACAACAAGCTCGGCTACGCCGTCAGGGTGAGACTGCAGGTCAGCCAGGGATCCGGCGGCCTGACCGTACGCCAGTCGCCGACCGGGCCGATCACGGTGCCCGCGCACCACCAGCTGCGCGTCGACTTGCACGTCCAGGCCACGCAGGTTGGTACGACGCCGGTCACGATGCGCCTGGTCGGCGTCGGCTGGCAGCCGCTCGCCGGTGCCCGGCCGGTGACGATGACCATCGAGGCGACACAATTCGGCACGCTCGCCATGATCATCCTTGCCGTGGCGCTCGGAGTCTTCCTCGTCGCGTCGGCCGCTCGCGCTGTGCACCGCGGCCAGGCCCGCGGCGGCGCGCCAGGGACGGGCGGCGCCGAGCCGCCAACCCCCGCGCCCGGAACCGACAGAACGGACGGACTGCAAGCGGACGGCGTCGCCAGTCAGCGCACCGGCCTCGGCACGGTCGGCAAGCCCGGCCGGTGAACGAGGAGACCGGTTGACTACCCCCGGGCCCGAGACGGGCGGGCAGTACGCCAGCGACGACCGCGACTGGGCTGGCCAGCCGCCGGCATGGTCCGACTTCTACACCGGGCCGGTTTATGACGATACCGGGTGGTTTCTTGACCTGTCCGGAGTGGACTGGGGCGAGCATGAGGCCGACGACGGCTGGCAGGACAACGGGGCCGGCCCGGCCGCGGATCCGCGGCTGCGGCACCGGCGCGGTCGTTCCCCCGGGCGGGGGTCCGCCCAGCAGCCCGCGTTCCGTTTTCCAGAAGGGAACGGCGGGCCTCCGGAACGCGGTGTTAGCCGGGCGCAGAACACGCGGAACCCCGCAACCGTGCAAGGCCGGCCGCCGCGAGGCTACGCACCGCCGCCCGGCGGGTCCTCCGGCAAGCACGCCCGGCCGGACCCCACGCGGCCCGCCGTCAGGGACCCCCGGTATGCCGACCGCGGGCTGTCGGCCCCGCGCCCGCAGCCACCTGGCATCGACTGGCGCTATCGCGACCAGCGGATTCCGCCCCGGCAGCCGCCGCCTCCGCTGCGCCAGCCGCCGCTACCCGAACCCGCCCTGCGCGAGCAGGGCGCGCGCCAGCAAGCCGACGAGACCGGGCAGGCGGCGCTCGTCAGGTCCAGCGGTGTCATGGCGGCGGGCACGCTGGTCTCCAGGCTCACCGGCTTCCTGCGCACGATCATCCAGGGCAATGTGCTCCTCCTTGGGCTGCTGGGATCGGTCTACAACCTCTCGAACACACTGCCGAACGTGGTCTACAACCTCGCTCTCGGCGGCATCCTGACCAGCGTCATCGTGCCCCTGATCGTGAAGGCGGGCAGGCGCGATTCCGACCGGGGCGCGGGTTACGACCAGCGGATGTTCACGCTGATCACGGCGATCCTGGCGGGCGTCACGCTGGTCGCCATGGTTGCCGCCGTCCCGATCGTGGGCCTGTACAGCGGCAGCGCGATTCACGACAACCACAGCGCCGAGCACCTGGCGGTGATCTGGGCGCTGTTCTTCATCCCGCAGATCTTCTTCTACGGGATCAGCTCGCTGATCGCGGCCATCCTGAACTCCCGCGGCAGCTTTGCCGCGCCGATGTGGACGCCGATCATCAACAACTTCGTGGTGATCGCGGTCCTCGGCGGGTACGCGGCGATGGCCGGGGTGCACCGGACCCCGGCCACGATCACCGGCGCAGAGGTGCAACTGCTCGGCCTCGGCACCACGCTCGGCATCGTCGCGCAGACCATCGCGCTGATCCCGGCGCTGCGCCGGGTCGGCTTCCGGTGGCAGCCACGGCTCGACTTCCGGCACGGCGAGGTGCGCGAGATCGGCCGGATGGCCGGGTGGATGTTCGGCTACATCGCCTTCACGCAGGTGGCGTTCCTGGTCACGACGAGACTGGCCGGCGACACCGCAGAGGGGGTCAACGACTACAACTACGCGTGGCTGCTGTTCCAGCTGCCGTACGCGGTTGTCGGCATCTCCGTCATCACCGCACTGCTGCCACGGATGAGCGCGCACGCAACTGAGCGGCGGTTTGGCCTGGTCCGGTCCGACTTCTCGACCGGCGTCCGGCTCGCGTCGTCGATCGTGGTGCCGTGCTCGCTGGTGCTCGCCGCACTCGGCGCGCCGCTCGGCGAGCTGCTGTTCTACCACGACGGGAACACCGTTGCCCAGGCGCGCTACGTGGGCGTGGTATTCGCCGTCTTCTGCCTCGGGCTGACCCCGTACATGGTGTTCCAGCTGCAGCTGAGGGTGTTCTACTCGCTGCACGACAGCAAGACGCCAGCCGTCATCGGCCTGGTCACGATGGCCGTCAACATCGTCGCGAACCTGCTCGCGCTGAAGTTGCTGCCATTGTCCGACATGGTCGCCGGGCTCGGCGCCGGGTTTGGGCTGGCGAATCTCGTCGGCACCATGATCGCGTGGCGGATACTGGCCGCCCGGCTCCGCGGGCTCGACGGCTGGCGGATCGGCCGCTCGCTGGTCAGGATGCACGCCGCAACGCTGCCGGCGGCGCTCATCGCCGTCGTGGTCGGCATGCTCTCGGGGGACGCGATCGTCACGATAGTCATCGGCGGCGGCCTTGCCCTGCTGCTGTACGTGCTGTTTGCCAGGGCACTGCGGATCGACGAGCTGTCGAACCTGAGCCGGGCGATGCTCGGGCGGTTCGCCCGCTAAACGGTCGCGGATACATACTCCGCGTATCCTGCCGGTAACGGTTTGCCTCTCCCGCCCGTGCATGCGTTCCGGCGGGTGGCGCGGCGACCTAGCATGTTGTGCAGCACGATTGTCTTGCATGGTTGTGTCGCACGACTGTCTTGGCCCGAGAGTTGAGCACCACCTACGACCCGAGAGGGGAGGTCCGGGGGTCGCTGTGCGCCTTTGAACGCTGACATGAGCACTTACACCTC
>JASHTT010000658.1 GCA_030040415.1 Streptosporangiaceae bacterium
GAGCGTTCTTGTGCTACGGCCGCATACCTATCCCAACGGTGATAATGTCCAGGCTCTCGATCTTGCTTTCCGTTGCGTAGCCAGCGGCGGCGAGGCTCGCGTCAACGACGATGAATGCACCGACGTGCGGTGGTTCAGTCTCAGGGCACTCCCGAGCCTGCCGGAGCGCCAGGTCAACGCCGTGGACCGGGCACTGGCTGACTCGCAAAGCACGTGGTTCGTGCCTGTTGGTCGCGACGCCAAGAACTAGCGGTGGTCGGGGCGGCGTTGAGGCCGGGTGTCCGTGCCGCCGCTCACCTCGGGCTCGGACGGACGGCAACCCTGAGCAGGGCCGTGGCGCTCGGTACCGAGGGGGCTGGGGCCAGGTACGGCTATCGGTACGGGACCGTAAATCGTCATCTGGACCACCACCTTCTCTCTCGGTCGGTCACTATTACGACGGACGAGAGAGCTCGCAATGGACAGGAGCCGGCCTTCTATCAACCTGGCCGACTTCGTCTTGCACCTCGTCGACGGAAAGATCACCGCTTAGCCGCGGGCGAACTCACCCCACCCGCCGCCCCTTGGTGCGCGGGGCGGAGCGGAGGATGGAAGCCTTAACCGCGACCTCATTGCCACCAGCATCCGGGAAGAAGGTGAGCGGCATGACCGCCATCGACAGCTGGCCGGTGGAGATCTCGCTCCGCGAGGAGGACGTAAAGACGCTGGCCAAGGCGCAGCTGACCACCGGCCGCAGCGACCTGACGGGCCACGGCCTTGCCCGGCGTAACCCCGATGACCAGGAGGTTACGCAGATCGGGGAGGAGGTAGCTGCCGCGAGGGCGCTGTCCGACCTTGCTCACCAGCTACTCAGCGACGCCGCGGAGCAGATCGAGAGCATCACGCACCAGCGCGCCCACCTGTCCCTGTAGCCACGGACCGACCTGGAGCTGTTACCGGCCGGGGTTAACGGCTATCCCAGCGACGCCCGGTGCAGACTCGCTCGTCTGGCTGTCTGTCGCCGCCCACGTCGCGTTCGTGCCGGGAATCGCCGCGACCAGGGTGCTTGTCGCCACGACGCCGCGAACGGCCGCGCCCGCAGTTTCTACGGACCAAATCTGCCCGTCGAAGTGCGCGTACGGCAGCGCCTGCCTGGTTCCCGAGGCGCTGACCCCGGCCCACTGGGGCTGTGCGTCCCGGCCCGCGCTGATGCTGGTGATGAGGGCGGCACCCTTGGGGAACACGACCCTGTCCCAGGCCGATCCGTTCCATTGCGCGATGAGCGGCTTGCTCGCCGTGCAACCCTGCTCAGGTTGTGCGGCAGTGCAGAGGGCACCGGTCAGCCACACGCTGCGCGGGCTGGCCGGCAGGAAGGCCGAGATGAATGTAACGCCTCCTGACATGGGCGGGATCGACGTCCAGCCCCCGGCGTTGTAGCGCGCGATGACGCTGTTTCCCTGCGCAGTGGAATCCTTGAGCCACACGTCGTCCGAGCCGGTCGCGACCATGTCGGCGACGTCGCCGCCAAGGCCGTAGGGCACCTTGATCGTCTGCCAGCGGCTGCCGCTCCACCGTTCGAGCAGGTAACCGCGCGCGTCGGTATAGCCGTACAACCACGCGGTCCGGCCTGTTCCCGCCGCAACGCTATACACCGTCTGGTACCTGAGATTGCCGGGCAGCGTCACCTCAGCCCAGGCGTGGGCGCGCCAGCGCACGACGACGTTTGCAGCGCCGGAGCCGACGTAGCCGAGCGCCCAGGCAGTCTCCGGTGTGCTGGAACTGACATACACGAACTCGCCGGACCTGGGGTTGCCGGGAACCGCATCCTTGATCCAGCGCTGGCCGTCCCAGCTCAGCAGCAGCGGACGTGCGGTTCCCGACAGGTTCTCGGTGCCGACCGCCCAGGCCAGGGTCCGGCTGCCTGCCGCAATCGAGTTGAGCACCGCGGGCTTCTGGACCGCGGCGGGCAACGGCATCGTGATCCAGCCGGCGCGGGATGACCGGGCCGCCTGCGCGGGCGCGGCTGCCAGGGTTGCTAACGCGACCGGCGGCGCCCAGCACGCACGATACGGCCGGCTTCATGCCTTTTATTGTGGTCCGCTCGGCACCGCAGGCAACAGCAAGGAACCCGTCCCGGGCTGTCAGCGCCTGTCAGCGCCAGCGAACTTGCGGACTTACGATCAGCTCCCCGTCGAAGTCGGCGGCAACGCAGTACTGAGCCAGGCACGAAATCGCGGTGAGCCCGCCGCCGAACGGGTCGACGGTACGCGGTGCAGACCAGGACGAGCCGTTCCAGCTGACCTCGCTGCCAGAGGCGTCGACGGCAGCGCAGTAGTCAACTTCGCAGGACACCGCCGTGAGCTCGCTGTAGTCCACCCGGACCGGGGCCGACCACGATTTGCCATTCCAGGTGACAGCACTGCCGTCCGACGACACGGCCGCACAGAAGCCCGGGCTGCCGCAGGAGACGGCGGTCAGCCCGCCGGCCGGGTCGATGGTCTTCGGCGCCGACCAGGCCGAGCCGTTCCAGCTGAGCGCCCGCCCGCCGGAGTCCACGGCCATGCAGAAGCCGGTAGTCGGGCAGGAGACGGCCGTCAGCGCACCGCCCGGGTCGATCGCCTCTGGCGCCGACCAGGCCGAGCCGTTCCAGGTCAGTGCGTTCCCGTTGCCGTCCACCGTGACACAGTCCGAGCTGGCCGGGCAGGACACCGAGGTGAGCGCGCCGCCGGACCGGTCGACCGGGCTGGACGCCGACCAGACAGGCCGCGACCAGGCTGAGCCGTTCCAGCGGAGCGCGTAGCCGTTCGCGTCCACGGCCATGCAGAAGGAGGGAGACGAGCAGGAGACCGAGTCCAGGATTCCGGCTATCGGGTCGATGTTGTCTGCGTGCCAGCGCAGCGATCCGGTGAGCGCGTTGCCGTTCCCGTCGACAGCAGCGCAGAACTCGGCGGTCGGGCACGAGACCGAGTCGAGCGCGCCAGCCCGCGGATCGGCGTAGCTGCCGGTCGTGTAGCACTTGCCAGCGCTGTTGGTCGTCGTGTTCGGGCAGGTGATCGCGGTTGCCGGCCAGGATTTGCCATCCCAGTGCAGGGCGTTGCCGTCCCAGTCGACGACCATGCACGAGGTCGTCGAGCCGCAGGACACGTCCTCGATGCCGTCGCCGGTCACGTCGATCAGATCCGGCGCCGTCCAGGACTTGCCGTTCCAGATCAGGTCGTCGCTGCCGTCGACCGCCATGCAGAAGGACGCGGACCGGCAGGACACCTCCATCAGGCCCCCGGCTCCGTTCGGGTCGAACGTCTTGTCCAGCTTCCAGGTCGTGCCGTTCCAGGTGACCGAGCCACCGTTCCAGTCAACGGCCACGCAGAACGACGGCGTCGCGCACGAGATCGAGCCGAGCCCGCCGCCGCTGCTCGCCGTCGTCGGGTCGACTTCCTTCGGCTTCGACCACGACGTGCCGTTCCACGTGATAACGGCGCCGCCCCAGTCGCCGGCGACGCAGAACGACGCGGAAGCGCAGGACACCGACTGCAGGCCGGTGCCGGTGTCATCGATCAGGACCGGCGCGGACCAGGACCGGCCATTCCAGGTCAGCGCGTTCCCATTGCCGTCCACGGCTACGCAGTACGACGTGGAAGGACAGGACACCGACTCCATGCCAGCGCCCCGCGGGTCAATCGGCAGGGGTCCCGACCACCACCGGCCGTTCCAGGTGAGCGCCCTGCCCAGGCTGTCCACCGCGACGCAGAACGACACTGTGGGACACGACACGCTGGTCAGCTCCACACGGTCACCGCTCGGGTCGATGGTGACCGGCGCAGACCACGACGTCCCATTCCACTGCAGGGCGTTGTTGCCGAATTCGTCGACGGCCATGCAGAACGTCGCCGTGGGGCATGACACGGAGCGGAAGTTGCCACTCTGGTGATCGGGTCCAGGCGGTGTGGCAGCCGGTGCAGGAGAGGCGGTCGCCAGCACCGGCGCGGAACTAGTGAACGGCTCCAGGATGTGGCTGTACTCGTACGGCGATTGCTTCTGTCGGCTGCCCGCGGTGTTGTCGTCCTGCACGTTCCAGAAGGACAGCTCGGCTAGGCCGCGCGCGGCGGCCCAGCGCTCGACGGTCCTGGCGTCGGTAAGCGTGAACGTTTCGGCCGGCCCGTAGTCGTCCACGCCGAGATCCTCGGTGACGCCGATCATGCCCCAGAGCTGGCTCGCCGACTTTGCCGGGTACAGCTCGTGCAGCCGGTCGAAGATCTGCTGCGCCGCTTCCTCGGTGTTGTCTGCCATCTCATGCGGCAGGTTGTCGTAGTAGTCGAAGGTCATGATGTTGACGATGGCGATCTGCGCGCCGTTCGCGACAGCGTTCTGCAGGACGACAGAGCCGCCCTGGTCGATGCCTGTGGTGTTGGTCGGGATTGTGTAGACGAACTGGACTGTCCGGTGGGTCCGCGCGGCCCACCGCTCCACCATCGCGATCGCCTCGTTCCGCCGGTTGATGCCCGCGTAGTTGTTCAGCGAGTCCTCTTCGGTATCCAGGTCAAGCCGGGTCACGTGATAGGTCGTGATGACCTTCTCGTACTGGGCGGCGATCTTGGGCACGCTGTGGCAGCTGTCGGCGATTTCCTCGTCCACGCTGTCCGCGCTGGCACCGCCGAACGACGGCACCACGTTGCCGCCTGCGGCCTGGATCGCGGCGATGCCGGCCGCGTAGGTCTTGCCCACCGGCATTGCCGGATCGCCGTTCCAGTCCACCGTGCACGAGCCCGGCTTCGCCGTTTGCAAGAAGGCGAGGGTCAGGTACTTCGCGCCCGATGCCTGCGAGGTCTTTGCGAGCGCGCCCGCGCCGCCGAAGTAGTAGGGGGCGAACACATGCGGCGGCAGCGGCCGGGCTTGCGCCGCGGATGCGCTGGCGGCGGCACTGGCCGCTGGTATTCCGGCGGCGATGCCTGCCGCGCAGGCCAGTGCGGAGATGGCGGCAAGCAGGCGTAGTCGCAGCATCGGCGCTCCTCGCGGGCAAGGTAGTTCCGTTAGTAAAGCTTCCTAACGGAGCAGCCTTTACCGTAGCGACTGGCCGTGTCAAGGTGCTTGTTGCGGCCTGCCGGACCAGCGGTGCGCGGGACGCCAGCGCAGGAGGGCCTCCGCCGCCGCGCAGTCAACCAGGGCATGCCACGGATCTCGCTGGTACGGCGTCACATCTTTGATGGGAACGTGCCTGGCCCGCGTCGCGGCCATCGCCAGGCTGGGCATACTGGCGGCGATGCCATCGGCGCACAGCAGGAGCCGGTGATGCCCGGCCAGCGGCACTGTCAAGGCGGCCTCGACCGCGGTGGCGACGTCCCGCACGTCAACGAACGCGCCGAATTCCCAGAATGGCTCGTACTCCGCGGCCGGGTCGGCGCGCCAGCTGGCCTCGATGCGCTCGTACTGGCCCGGCAGCCAGACCCACACCGGGCGCAGCGCGACCGTCGGGATCCCGGTCCGGGCGGTGAACCCGGCGCACAAGTCCTCGGACAGGACCTTGGACAGCCCGTAGGGCCGCATGGCCCGGCGCGGATGATCGTCGTCGATCGGGAGGTAGTCGGGCGGCTGCTCACCCTCGGCTGTGCCGAACACCTGGGCGCTCGAGAAATGGACGATGCGCTGGACACCCGCATCCTCGGCGGCGAGCAGCGCGTGCCAGGTGCCGAGCACGTTGACCGCCATGATCCGCTCGGGGCTGCCCGCCGTGTCATGCGGGAGCGCGGCGAGATGCACGACCGCCGCGCAGCCTCTGGTGGCGCGGCGCACCGCGTCTAGGTCCAGCACGTCCATGCCGTCGGCGATGTCGAAGCCGGAGACCTCATAGCCGAGGTCCGCCAGGTGCCGGCTCACGACGGCGCCGATGCCGCCACGGTTTCCGGTGACCAGAACGCGCATGACGTGCCTGCTATCCCGCCTCATCGAGACGGCCGGCAATCGGCTTCGGGGCGCGCATCCGCCAGGCATCGGTGACGAGTTCCGTCAGGCGGGCGACGTTGACCTTCTCGAGTCGCAACAGCACAAGTGGCCAGTCGTCGTAGCCGGGTGCGCTGAAGAACAGCTCGGGATCGCCTCGCAACAGCGCCTGTTTCTCGGCCTCGTCCCCCACGTACAGGACCGCAACGTCGGTGCGGATTACCCGCGGCTTGCCCGTCCTGTACTCGGGATACGACCAGACGAACCCCCTGCCGGCGACCCGGAAGTCGAAGCCGTCGCAGTCGATCTCTTCCACTTCGGGCAGAGCCAGGGCCAGGCGCCGCACGTCCTGCTCGTCAGCCATCCCGGTCCCTCCGAGTGCCGGCTTTCCGACCATGCTAGAAGCCGACTCCGACAGTCGGGCGGGATGCTGCGCAGCCGCCTGGACGTAGGCAGGCGCAGCACGCGCCCGGTACAGGCCTCCGATTCCACTCTGCCGGCCGGGTTATCGGCTTGGTTCTGGCAGTGCCGGTTTATCCAAGAGTCGGCGGATAGCCGGCGGGGGAGAATGAGTGGATGGGCGACACGACGGAATTCCTTGGGGTGACCGCCTACCTGCGGTACCCGGACGGTGACGCGGCGGCCGAGTGGCTCAACCGCGTGATTGGCTTCGGGCCCGTGGACCCGCAGCGGGTCATGCGGGACAGCGACGGCCGCTGGCAGGAAGGTGAGCTGGCGATCGGACCGACCAGAATCGACATCAGCGGCACCTCGGGGGCAGATCCTGAGTTCGGCGCCAGGGCACTGCACATAGTCGCCGTTACCGACGTCGACGCCCAGTACGAGCGGATCCGGCAGGCGGGGGAGGACATTGACCCGCCCAAAGACGAGCCCTACGGGCCGCGGTCCTGCCACATCACAGACCCGTGGGGATACCGCTGGTACTTCTGGCAGGGCGAAGCCGTCTACCCGGCAGGCTAGGCCTGCGCGGTGATCGTCACGAGACCGACAACGTCAGCTTCCTGGTCGCGCTCCCGCTTGGCGCTGGCCTGGACGGCAGGCTGAGGTTCGTGACCTGCACGTCGATCGTGACATTTGTCTTCTTGGTAGGCACGCCGGAAATGGTCCCGGTGATCTCGTTGAGCACGAGGCCCTTAGGAAGCGGAGCCGAGCCCTTTGCCAGGTGCCAGAGGTAATACGGAATCCCGCCACCGGTGGCAGCGAGATTCGTCGAGTACGCGTGGTTTACCTTCGCTCCTGGCAGGCTCGCGGTCGTGATGGATAGCGGCACCCTGGTCCACGTTTCACCGGTCTCCGACAGCGTGTTGCCGCTCACCGTGAAGGTAAAGGAGGCGACGCCGGCCGGGGCACAGTTAGACGCGAAGTACGTCGTTATAGACGCGGAGTAGGTTGGCCCCTTCCCGGTAATCGTTCCCTGCGAGGTCCCAGCCGGAGTCCTGCATGTCGAGCCGCCGATCAACTCCAGAGGCGTGACCGCCGTGCTGGTGAACGTGTTCTTGGCGGTCTGCTGGATGACGATCTTCCCGTATTTGTTCGTCCACTCCCCGACGACCGGGTTGGCGCCCGATGCGGCAGTGGCATTCCTGATCTGGGTGCCGGTCGCGCGGCCATTGTCCTTACTGGCAGCAGCGGCATTGACGGTAAAGGCAAGCGCCGACGCGAGGATAACCGGAACAAGGAACAGGAACATACGATTCTTACCCATGATGACGTTAGCCGTCCTTTCGAATGCTCAGCGGGTAAGAAGACGCCAGGAATGCCTGCCTGAACTAAACCCGCTCCCTCAGTTGCTCATTTAGACGTTGAGACGCATCCGCCGGTTCACGTGACCTGAACCGATCGTTCTGGCCGGTAATCAGCTGCCGTCCGGGAAACCGGCCATAATGCCTAGGAGCAACGCCGGGCCCAGCCGGCAGCCTTAAGGGAGATCTCGTGTCTGACTCGATCAAGTTCGGCGGGGTTACGCTCGACTGCCCGAATGCTGGGGAGCTCGCAGCGTTCTACGCCGAGATCACCGGCGGTGAAGTCACCGTGCCCGGGGATTCCTGGGCGATGGTAACTTGCCCTGACGGCTCGGACATCTGCTTCCAGGCGGCGGCTGGCTACTCACCACCGAGCTGGCCTGACGGAGCCTCCCAGCAGATGCACCTGGACTTCGACGTCTACGACCTGGACTCTACTGAGGCGCGAGTGCTGGCCGCCGGTGCCACCAAGTACCACTTCCAGCCGAACGACCACTGCCGCGTCTTCGCTGATCCGGTGGGCCACCCGTTCTGCCTGTCGACTCTCGCGACAGCCGATCTGCGCGAGGGCTGAGCGGCCGCTAGCTACGGCCAGCCGACGGGAACCTCGGCCGAGTCGGTCAGCCGCAATTTCCGCCGGGCCCGCTGGTAGAAGGTGGTACGGCCGAGGCGCACGACGTGCGCGGCGGCCGGCCGAGGCCGCAGGGCTATCCGGTCACCGGGGCTGACGTTCGCGGCCACCTGGCCATCGACCTCGACCGCCAGCATGCCGCACCCGGGAAGCAATTCCAGTTCCAGGCTGTCCTGCACCGACAGGACAAGGCCCCGGTTATACGCCGAGTGCGGCGAGGCGGGCGTGACCACCAGGGCCTCGACCGCAGGGCTCATGATGGGCCCGCCCGCCGAGAAGCTGTAGGCGGTCGATCCGGTCGGCGTCGCGACGACGACGGCGTCGGCCGAGTAGCTGACAAACGGCTGCCCGCCAGCGCGGATCGTGACCAGCGCGGTCGGCTCCCCGGGATAACGGACCACCGCGACGTCATTGAATGCGGTCTCCACGTGGCCGTCGACCACGGCGTCGACCGCGAGCCTCGGCTCGACGGTGAACTGCTTCGCGTCGATCGCCGACAGCGCGTCGGCGAGGTCGGGCACGTCGACCTCGGCCAGGAAGCCGAGCTTGCCCAGGTTCACGCCGAGAACCGGGGCGCGCTGCCCGTCCGCGATCCGCATGGCTCGCAGCATTGTTCCGTCTCCGCCGAGGCTCACGACGAGGTCGCTGCGGCTGCCCAGCTCACCGACGGAGACGGCGATCGCTGCGCAGTTCAGCCGTCCGACTTCCGCTTCGACGCCGAGCACGTCGATCCCGCGGCGTGCGGCCCAGGTCAGGATCGCGCTGACCGCCTCGGCGGAGTCACGCTTTGGATGCAGCACCAAGCCGACGACGTGCATCTCATCCCGCCCGGGGGGTCCGGGCCCGCAAGCGAGCCAGACGATGGCAGCAGGTCACGTGTCCCATGATCTCGCTGACTCCCGGCCAAGTCACGCGGGGGACGCAGCAGTCCGCGTCGTCTTACATGGAAGTGAACGAGAGCCGACTATTAACGGAGCTGGTTCACGCTCATTTCGGCTCGTTAGCCAAGCTCCGCGGCCAGCGGCTGGTAGGCAGGGTAGAGTTCACCCGCACGCGCGCCGGCGTCGCAACGTTCCCGGCCTGCGAGGTAGCCGCCGAGGTCCTCGACATGGATCTGTATCCCCGCCCCGTAACCGGCGAGGTACTCCACCGGCATGCCTCGTTCCTCCCAGACCAGGGTGGTCCCCTCGCCGTCGGTGGTCAGCGTGACCTCGATGGACTGCTCGTCAGGCTGGTCCGGTTCCCGAGTCAGCAGCAGCAGCCGGCGTGGCGCCTCGCAGGCTGCGACGCGCCCGGTGCCATCCCATCTGCTGGCATAGACCCGCGCGCGGAATTCGCCGCCCAGCCGCAGGTCGCCGTCGATCTCGCCCCACCAGCTGGCCAGGCGCGACGGATCGGTGAGCGCCGACCACACGGCGTCGATACTGCTGGCAAAGCGGTCCT
Source organism: Streptosporangiaceae bacterium (assembly GCA_030040415.1). Taxonomy (GTDB): domain Bacteria; phylum Actinomycetota; class Actinomycetes; order Streptosporangiales; family Streptosporangiaceae; genus JAJYUU01. The sequence goes on from JASHTT010000658.1 coordinate 9,751, forward strand.
GGACGCGTACGACACCCTTGCCATCCGCGACTGCCAGGGTGCCGAGGAGGCGGATGTTCGTGCTTTCGTCGCTGGTCATCTCGGCTCCTTCGGTGAGCTTGCTGCGTCCACCTAGGTCAGGGCCAGCACCGCGTAGACGGCGAGCCAGTGTTCCACCATGTAGTCGTCGCCGACGACGTGTGGCAGAGCGGCCTCCAGGTGGACGCGCGCCGCCGCGAGGGCCGGCTCGATTCGGGCGTCGTCACGCGGCAGTTCCTCGGCGATGCGCCGCCAGCAGTAGGCACGGCTGGCATTCAGGCCGTGCAGGTGCGCGATCTGCCCGTCGCTGGCGTCGGATACCACTGCAGGGGTGAACAGCGACGCAGGTTCACCATCGGTGATCCCGGGCAAGAACGCGGCGAGCCAGTCGGCGAACTCCGGCCTCGCGAGCAGCCTGCTCATCAGCTCTGCCTCCGTCAGCGCGGGAGACAGGAAGTCGTGCCCGGACGGCTCGTACTCGCCTGGGTACTCGTTGTCGTCCGAAAACCAGTCGAGCGCCTTGGCCTCGATCGCTGCCGCAAGCTCCTGTCGCCCCGCCTGTGCCTGTCTGGCCGCGAACGGCAGCGCGACCGACATCGCGAACGCGCTGTTCGCGTGCACGCCGTAACGGACCGGATAGGTGGCCTTGGGCAGCCAGTCCAGGAAACCCTTGGTCAGCGCGTCGGCCAGCGGGGCGGCCGCGGTCAGCCACCGGCGCGCCTGAACGTCGTCCAGGCTCGCGATCTCTTGTACCAGGGCCAGCGCCCAGGCCCAGCCGTACGGTCGCTCGTACCGGCCGTCGGCGCCGGCGACGAAGGCAGCTTCAGCCGCGAGCTTGCCCGCGGTGAACTGAGCGTCGAGTAGGTCCCTGATCTCGCCGGCCGGCACCGAGTCCCCGGCCAG
>JASHTT010000008.1 GCA_030040415.1 Streptosporangiaceae bacterium
GCGTCCGCGGGACCGCGCAGGCCGATGACGCGCAGCTGTCCCGGCCGGTGCACCGCGGCAACCGGCAGTCCGGCCAGTGCCGCCTCTCCGTCGGCCGCCACCTCGGCGAGCAGCAGCACGTGACGCCCGACGGCGATCGTGCGCAGCACCTGGTGGTCGAACACCGCCGCGGCGAATGCGGGCGCGGCCAGGTAGGAGGTGGAGCGGGAGACCACCTTGCCGTCCGCCGACTGGTCTGTCCGCTGCAGTCGCTCGGCGAGGTCGTCGTCGTACAGCCGCACGACGATGCGCGGCCCGGGCGCCAGGGCGCGTGCGGTCAGCGCCGCCTCCAGGTTGACGATGTCATCGTTGGTCACCGACACCAGCGCCTCCGAGTTCCCGAACCCGGCTTCCCTGAGCGTCTCCTCGCGGTGTGCCTCGCCGATGACCGTGCGGATGCCAAGCCGCCGCGCCAGCGGCACGCCCGCCGCCTGCGGGTCCTTGTCGATGCCCACGACGTCGAACCCCAGGTCGTGGAGTTGCCTCACGATCGTCGTGCCGATGTTGCCCAGCCCTGCCACGATCACGTGGCCGGTCGGCGGCGGTCCCACCGAGTCCCGGGCTGCGGGCAGCCGGGCGCTCACGACCGCGGCGGTCACCAGCGGCAAGAAGGCCAGGCCGTCGAAGGTGACCAGCAGCTGGGCTATCTTCTCCCAGTGCGGCAGCGTCTGCTGCGGGACGGCGTCGCCGGCGGCGTCCAGCAGCGTGATGTACATGGCGTTCACTGGCGAGACGCCCCTGGTGTACACGGCCAGCAGCACGAACCCGACCGCGAGGACAGCGACGAGCACGGCGAAGGCGACGCCCATCTTGCCCCACAGGATCCGGCGCAGCAGCCGCAGCGGCGCGCCAAGCCGGCGCCGACGCAAGCGCGACAGCGGGTCGCGTGGCGATCCGGCGGCCAGCGCCAGCACCAGGCCAGCGGCTGGGTCGTCTGGCGGCAGGAGCAGCGGAGCGCTGGCTTCGGCGCTGTCGGCCAGGCCGCAGAGCACGCGGTCGGCGCCGATGTCGCCGCGCTCGGCGACCTGCAGCGCCTGGTCGCCGAGGACGACCCGGGGCGCCGGCTTGCCGAGCGCCGCAGCCACCAGCGACGGTGCTGCGAGCTGCGACTGGGAGAGCACAGCGCAGTCGGTGAAGAATTCGCCGATCCGCTCGCCGAGTTCCTGGTTGAACATCGCGACGACCAGCCGGATGGCCGGATTGAGCTCCTGCGCCCGCAGGGCCGCGTGGAAATTGCCCAGGTCATCCTGGTGAACGATGGCCAACCCGCGAGCTGTGGGCAGGCCGGCCGCGAGGAAGACGTCCGTGGTCAGCTCGGTCTGCTCGATGATGCGCACGCCGGGTGTGGCGGCGAGTCGCGCGCCGTGCCCGGACTGGCTGGTCGGCACGATCGCGGTGACGGCTAAGCCATAGCTGGCTGTCAGCTCCTCGGCCATCCGCGACGCCAGCGCGTTCGCCCCGCAGATGATGACGTGACTTTCCTGGCCCGCCTCACCGCGGGGCATCGTCGCCCGTCGCGGCCGGGATGGAGGCCACGGCGACCAGCGCCTCCCGGTAGATCTCGTCTGGGTCGAGCCTGCGCAACTCCTCGGCAACCAGGTCGGCGACGTCGCGCCTGTGCAGCGCCACGTGCCTGTCGGGTTGCCCGGGCCTGCTGAGGGTTGCCAGCCTGCCGTCGGGCCTGCTGAGCGTGACCAGCCCGACGGGAGTCTCCAGCAGGACGTCGGTGATCCCGGGCCCGGCGGACATGTCCCTGGCGAATGGCACTCCGAGCCTGCTAGTGAGCCACGCCGCCAGCAGGTCAGCGGTCGGGTTATGCTCCTCAGCGATCACGACCCCGCCGGTGATCGGGTCGTCGAGCTGATCGGCGGTGGCGGCGAGCAGGGAGCGCCACGGCGTCGCCCTGGTCCAGCTCAGGTCCGTGTCACCCGGCCGGTATCCCACGCTCAGCGTGGCGAGGGCCGCCGCGGGATCGCTGGCCCGCGCGGCGTCGGTGATCCGGCGCTGGGCCAGCAGGCCGAGCGGCTCCGCGGACGGCACGTCCGGGATCGTGCCGTGCCACCAGGTCACCACGGGCGTGTCGGGCACGAGCAGGGGCATGATCACCGAGTCGGCGTGCGCGCCCATCGGCCCGTACAGCCGCAGCAGCACCGTCTGGCCCGGAGTTCCCTCGCCAGACCTGATCTCGGCGTCCAGCCGCGACGCGGCTCGCCGCTCCCGTGCTATCACGCCGAGAATGCGGCAGGGGTGCTCGCGTCCGGCCTGGCTGGCGGCTCGGACGGCGTCGTGCTGACCTGCCTCGTCGGTCATGATGATCAGGTTGAGCACCACGCCCGTGGCCGGGCCGCCCATCTGATCCCTGGTCCTCGCCAGCGCGCCGCGGATGTCAGATGTGGTGGTGTCGGTGAGGTCGGTCAGCACCTCGTCACCTCATCTCCGGTCACAGCGCCGCTCATCACAGCCGCCGCCAGGCTCTGCCGTCCCGGGCGAGCAGCTCGTCGGCGCCGGCCGGGCCGCGGGTGCCCGCGGCGTACTGCTCGGGCTTGTCGTGGCTTGCCCAGAAGTCCTCGATCGGGTC
>JASHTT010000056.1 GCA_030040415.1 Streptosporangiaceae bacterium
TCATCACCACCAAATCGGGAGCGAAATGGACCTCGATCGAGGGGCCGGTCCCGGCGAATATCGTGAGCGGCGGCGGGGTGAGTGTGGGCCCGGTGGCGTGCACGTCCGCCGGCTCATGCGCGATCATCGGTGAATACAACGACCAGTCCGGTGATGACCAGGCGCTCGTCGTGACCGGGGCAGGAACAGCCTGGACAGCAACCGAGGTGCCCGTCCCGGACGGAGCCCCCAGCAACCCCGGCCCCGTCCTCAACTCGGTGGCATGCACCGACACCTGCGCTGCGGTCGGCACCTACTCGAACGGCACCGTGCCATATCTGGCCGCCGGGTCGGCCACCGGCGGCGGCCCGCCGCCGGTTCCGTCGGATTGGGGATTTGATACTGCCAGCGCCGCGACTACCAAGTTCCTGACCTCCAAGTCAATTGCGAGCCTGGGGACGCCGAAGTTCGTCGGGCAGTACCTGGAGTACTGGGAGAACATTCACGATGTCCTGACAACCGCGGTCGCGGCGGCGATTCGCAAGCGCCATGCGCGCATTGTTCTCTTCTCCAGCCCGAAGGCTGATGGCCGGGACCTTACCACCGCGAAGGAAGCGGAATCCGACGCCGACCTGGCTGTCGCCGCCGCCCGGAAGCTCCACGTCCCGAAGGGTGTGGCGATATTCCGAGACGTGGAAAGCAACTATGACATCACGGCCGCCTACGTTGCGGCATGGGTTGAGACCGTTGGAGGCAAAGGTTACGTTCCGGGATTTTACGAGAATCCGAAGGAGCGAGGCAAGACAAAGTTCAGCACCGCCTATTGCCAGGCAGCTAGCAAGCATCCGGCCATCCCGTCGCAGACTGTCCTCTTTTCTGACGAGCCGGAGCTTAGCAAGACTAGTTCCAAGAATGAATCTGCTGCGCCTGTCTGGGGACCGGCGGCGCCATACCTGAGCGGTTGCAAAAGCACGACAATCGGTTGGCAATACCTGGAGCCTCCGAAAAATGGGACTCCCAAGATCGATGACGACGAGGCGCTCCCCAGCGACCTCAAATACTTCTGGTAGAGAGCCGGGCTGCTTTCACCTGGGTCCTGGCCGCTTCGGTTCTGCGCTCTCAGATGATGCCCTACAGGGCCTCCGCCTCGAAAGTTGTCGAGTTCCGGAGGCAGCCGGTCGGCGATCCAGCGGACCGTCCGGTTGGGCTGGCTCCCAGCGGTGATTGGGTGATCAGCCGGCCGCGGTCGTCATAGGCCTCGTACCGATGGTCGTCAGGGCCGAACTGCTCTGGTCCGCCATTCTTGGCCAAGTCGACGACGTAGCCGCCGAAGCGCCCGTCGCTATCCCGGCGAACGAGGTAGTCGGCCATGGCCGGTCCGTCGTCGGGACCGTCGATCCGATGGGCTCGGTAGACCTCTTCGCCGACCTGTTAGACACCCCGTCTGGCCTCGCGTCCGGCTATCTCGCGATCGGTAGCTTCCCAGTCGACGTACAGGCGGAAGCCCGGCCGATACCGGCCAACATTGCCGCTAGCGAGGTCGATCTCGATGTTGCCGTCAGCGGCCAGGCGGGCTTCACTGGCGGCCACGAAGTGCCCGGCCTTGCCGCCGTACGCGTTCCAGAGGTGCATGCCCGGCTGCACTGCCTCGGGCTTAACGTAGCGGGGACGCTCTGACTGCTCGGAGCCCCCCTCTTGTTCAGCCTGTTCGCTCATGGCTGGACCCGGGCGTCCCGCTCCAACAGTCCACTCACCCGCTCCAGGTGCGTTTCGTGCACGGCCAGTACAAGCAACTGCTCCGCTCGAGAGGCGCCGACATAGACGATTCTCCGAAGTTCCGAGGGCGTGTGACCGTCCCAGTGATCGAGTGCATGACGGTCACCGTCGTCCTTAACCATCGTCATGCAGTGGAGTGGCAAGGCCTGGACGGTGGTGCCGAGTCCCGACCCAACAGCCGACTACCTCGACGCGTTCCTGGGCGTCGTCTCGATCTCTGACGGCGACGCCTGGGCGGTCGGCCACGACATACTGGGAGTCCACCAACATCGCCTCCTGGAACGGCCATACCTGGAGCTGAGGCTGGCTGGTAACGCCCGACCTGCCCTGAGCGGACAGCTGGTTCCTCTCCTGGAACGAATTCGCCCACCGGAGTCAACGATCCGGAGGCGTCAGCCACGCTTGATGTGAGTGCCAAGGTGCCAGGGAACGCCCAAATCGGGCTTCGGCACATACCGAACGAGCCGCAGATCGTCATGATCAAATCATGGGTGTGCGGTTGCTGGTGCTATAACACCAGCAACCGCACACCCATGATTGGTATTAATAGGATTTACTTTACGAAAGGGACACGTCAGGGCTCGCTTTGAGCCGGCCGACCAGCTTGGGACCCTCGGGTGGCCGCTTCCGTTCGGAGCGCAGCCCGAGCGTGCTCGCGCTGTAGGTCGTCCGACGGCTCCTCCCTTCGCATGACCTGGCCGCGGTGCCTTAGCGCGCTCCGGGCTCCCGTGTCCTACCGGTGCCATGCGCCTCGATGACCCTCAGTGTTACCTACATCACGGATCGTATCTGCAATCGTGTGCGTCCTAGGAGTGCCAGGGGATGCACCGGCTAGCCGGGAGGCCACAGTTACCTAACCCGGACGCCGGCACTCAGGCCGCGGGCAGCCGTTGCCTGAGATCCCAGTTGTCATGGCGCAGGCGCAACTAAAACCGGATATATGACTGAGTAACAGACAGGTCGATAGCCTTCATTTTCAGTTTAAAACTGGATAACCCAGACCGCTAGGTCGCTTGTGAAGTCGGCTTAAACGTCTATACGGCCAGTGAGATGAAGGTCACATTGCGTGCTTGTTACTCACCGGGAACAAGGAGCGTCGAAAAGGGTGTTTCATTTCGTGAAGCGTTTGACCGGGTCGTAGCCGGTTTGTAGATCGGTGACCGAGGTTACGAACGTCTTCTTTCGCGGAATCAAACTTGCGCGATGACAATTCTGCGGGATCTGCGCGTCAGGTTCGATGGGCAACCGCACGGCAATGGTGAAGCCCGGCATTCCGGGACACGACAAGGTAAAGGTTCGACCCGATGATGAACAGCAGCGCGACTGTATCCGCAGAACTCGGCCTGTCCCTCGTGGTGCCCGAGCACGGCTGCGTGCCTCTGGTGGCCAGCCTCTCTTACAGTGCCGACGACCCGTATGCCATCCGCATGGCTTTCCACGTAGGGGCCGACGAGCCCGTTGAGTGGATCTTCGCTCGCGACCTGCTCGCCGTGGGCCTGGAGGGTCCGGCCGGCGAGGGTGACGTGCACGTCTGGCCAGCCGACGAGGATGGTCATGAACTCCTCAACATCGCCTTGTCGTCCCCGTTCGGCGAAGCCCACTTCGAGGCGCCGCGTGGCTCGACGGCTGCCTTCCTCGCCCGTACCTACGAGGTCATCCCGGCAGGCCACGAGAGCGACTACGTTGACGTGGACACCGAGCTGGACGAGCTGCTCTGGCGCGCTTAGCGGAGGGGTGCCTGCCGGGTAGGTTTGGACCTCACCCGGCAGGCACCTTTTCACGGATCGGACGACTCGGCCGCTCGCATAGCAAATATGGCAGCGGCCTTTCTCGTGAGTGGGCCCGGAACCGCTGCCAGCACGGCGCCATTTACGTTCCGAATTGGCTGCACGTCCCTGGTTGTACTGGTAAGGAATGCTTCATCGGCATCCGCCAGGGCAGTGACGGGAACATCTTCCTCGACCGCACCGGCCCATTCGATCACCAGTGACCTGGTCACCCCGGCCAAACACCCCGCGCTCAGCGGCGGCGTCAGCAGCCGGCCGTCCAGGACCACAAAGACGTTCGACCCCGTTCCCTCGCACAAGTCGCCTGCAGTATTCGCGAAGATCGCCTCATTACAGCCGCGTTCTGCCGCATAAGCGAGAGCTCGCACGTTTTCTGCGTAGGACGTCGTCTTGATGCCGGTCATGGCACCGTGCTCGTTCCGCGACCACGGAACGACAGCCACGTCCGCCGAGGCTTGGTGCGGCGCCTGCTGGGCCAGCGCGACTACGGCCGTTGGCGGGGAGATTGCCCGTTCCGATCCCAGAGGGGCGATGCCCGCGGTCAGCGTTATCCGCAACCTGGCCACGGGAAAACCTGGCGAGGCATCGATTACCGCGCTCGCGGCGGTGCGCAGTTCGTCGAGGTCGGGTTCGGGCAGGCCGAGGCCGAGTGCGGAGCTGCGGAGCCTGGCTAGGTGGCGGGTCAGGGCGAAGGGCGTCCCGGCCACGACCTTGACCGTCTCGAAGACGCCGTCGCCGGTCACGAGTCCGTGATCGAAGACCGAGATCCTTGCCTCGTCGTCGGGGACGAGCTTCCCGTTTATCCAGACAGACATGGCAACTGACGGTAGCGCAGGCTGGCCGCGGCGGGCATCGCTCTCCCCCAGCACGGCACCGGGCCTGACCCCGGTATCGTGCTTATCCGGGTATGCGAGTTTGCCGTCCGGACAGGATCGGCTACA
>JASHTT010000659.1 GCA_030040415.1 Streptosporangiaceae bacterium
TGGCGTGGTGAGCGGGTCGGCTGTCGCGCTGGCGCGGTGAGCGGGTCGGCCGTCGCGCGGTGAGCGGGTCGGCCGTCGCGCGGGGGCGGCGGCGCGCGGCAGGTCCGGGGCGACGGTGAGCAACCTGGCACTCGCATCCGATGACATTTCCTTGCGAAGCCTCGACAATGTCATCGGTCGCACTGCCAGCCGGGAGACGGAGGTTCGGGATGGAGTCAGGCTTGATCGGCACGCTCCCCTCGCTTGGGTCGTCTCGCTCGCCCAGCGTGGACTCGCCGCTGGCACCGCTGATCGACCCCGGCGCCTGGATCGCTCCCGGCGCCGTGGTGGTGGGACGAGTGACTCTCGGCCGGGCCGTGTCGGTGTGGTACGGAGCGGTGCTGCGGGCGGACGACGCGGAGATAGTCGTCGGCGAGGAGTCCAACATCCAGGACCTGTGCTGCATCCACGTGGACGTCGGCGAGCCGGCGGTGCTCGAGGAGCGGGTCACGCTCGGTCACCGCGCTACCGTGCACGGTGCGCACATCGGGGCCGGCGCGCTTGTCGGCATCGGCGCCATCGTTCTAGGCCGCGCCAGCATCGGCGCAGGATCCCTGGTGGCAGCCGGCACCGTCGTGCTGGGGGGCACCCATGTGCCGGCCGGCGTGCTGGTCGCCGGGGTGCCCGGCCGGGTAGTTCGCGAGCTCACGGATGCGGACAGGCTGTCGTTCGCGGACTCGGCCGCCCAGTACGTGCAGCGCGCCGACCTGCACAAAACGGCGACCTGGCAGGCTGCCGACGAGCAGCGCGCCCTGTCGGGATGAGATCAGGCCCGGAGTGCGGCTGCTGCGCCCTGCGGCCGCCTGGGTGATATCGGAAATGGTCCGGATGGGTCATGCGCCAGGCACGATGCCGCGGTTAGCCTAAGTTACAGATTTGTTTCGTAACGTCTGGTCTGGGCGATGGAGGTGGGGGCGCTGCGCGACGACACAGACCTGCGCTTCCATGATCGCGTAGCGCTCGACGAGATCGAGCTCTACAGCGAGGTGCTGAGCGCTGTCGCTGCTGCTGACCGTCCCCTTACGATCGCCGAACTCGATGAGGTGCTCGGTCTGCGGCCCTCGGTCGGCACCGACGTGAGCGCAAATTGACCTTCTGAGCTTCCTGACGCGGAGCCTTCTTCATCCGGAGCCTCCTCACGCGCGTTCGCGCCTGCCGAGTTTCGCCAGGCGGCGCCAACCCAGAAGTGTGATCTTGATGGCCGCAGCGAGTGGCCGGGCAGGATGTGCCTTTGGTCCCGCGCAACGAGGCCTTCCGTTACTGCTGCCGGGCAGGTCACCGGACGCATCCTGGATTCAGAGCCCGAGGGAACCGGGCACTGAGACGGGAAGAAGGAAGCATTCCGATGAGCAGCTCGATTGACTTTCTTGGAGAGCCGGCCAAGCGGCAGAACATCCGTGCGTGGGAGTGGCTCAAGGAGTCCAAGGTGATGGCGCTCGGCTGGACTGCGATGCGGGTCTGGGTGGGCGCAATGTGGATCCAGGCCGGATCCTCGAAGCTGTGGGGCGCCGAGAACCCGGCGTTCCTGCACAACAACGGAGCAGGGGTCGCGGGGTTCGCCTCGCACGGCACGCCGGCGTACAGCTGGTGGGGCCACTTCCTGAGCGGCTTCGTGGTGCCGAACGCGAGCTGGATCGCGATCTTGGTCGCGGTGGCGGAGTTCTCCGTCGGCGTGGCACTGGTGGCTGGCTGCTTCACCCGCGTTGCGGCGCTTGGCAGCCTGGCCCTGCTGTTCACTTACGTGATGTCGGGCACCGCCAGCGTGTGCGCGTGGTACGCCCTGTTCGCCATCGTGGTCCTGGTCATGTGGCGGACGTCGAGCTGGCTCGGCATCGACGGCTTGGTGGCGAGCTACCGGCAGCACCACAACGGCCAGCTCTTCACCATTCACCTCCCCCGGGGGCGGGGCGCGGCCGGGATCGTCCGCCCGGCTCACAAGGCCGCGTAGCGGAGGATCCGCTTCCTCGGTCAGCCCCAACTAGTACGGCCCGCCCAGGCGGGCCGTACTGGCGTGTCTAGCCCCTGGCGAACATCACGTCCGTGTGAAAGCGCGAGAAGCCGAGCGACTCATACAGCCGGATGGCTGCCGCGTTGGTCTCATCCACGTAGAGCATGACCTCCGACAGCCCACGGCTGCGCAGGTAACGCAGTCCGATCAGGGTCAACGCCCGGCCGAGACCGGTGCCCCGCTCGCTAGCGTCCACACCGACCACGTAGACCTCTCCGATCGGCCCCGGATCGCCCGGCGGGTTCACGGCAGCTGGCGGGGATGTCCCGTTCCCGTTATGAACCTTTGTCCAGTGAAAGCCGACGAGCCTGCTGTCGCGCTCGGCGAGGAAGAAGCCGGCCGGGTCGAACCACGGTTCGCGCTCGCGCAGCTCAAGGTCGGCTCGGGTCCACGAGCCCTGCTCCGGGTGGCTGGCGAAGGCGCTGTGGTTGACCACGAGCCATGCGTCCTCGTCGGCGCCGACCACGAAAGTGCGGACGCTGATCCCGGCGGCCAGCTGCGGCTCGACGATGTCAGCCAGCAGCGAGCGCCGCATCTGCCAGAGCGCCCTGACGCGGACGAACCCTGCAGCGTCCGCCAGCCCGGCCGCGGCGGGCAGGTCGCCGTGCGCCCACAGCCGCAGCCGGTCGCTGCCGGACTCCGCCTCGAGCGCCGTTCCCAGCGCCATGCCGAGCCCGCGGCGGCGCAGTCGCGGATCTACGACCATCTCGCCCGCAGGGCCCTCGTCAGATTCACCCGGGGCGCCTGGGTCGAGGTGCCCGTAACCGGCCAGTTCTCCGTCGTGCCAGAGCAGCACGTCGCGGGCACCCCGGTCACCGCCGTAGCGCACATGCAGCATGACGTGCTCGGACAGCGGGCTGACGGCGTCCGCATCGGCCGCGCGCTCGACGAGGGCGAGCACGGCTGCCGCTTCGCTGGCTGGCAGCGGGCCGGCGACCCACCGGATCTCAGTGCCGGGCACTCGTGCCGCTTGGCTGCTTTGGCTGGTCGCTGTCGCTGTAGCCGCCGTGCCGGGCGCCAGGCACAGCTGCGTCAGCAGCCTCGGTGACATGGCCGGCCAGCCGCGC
>JASHTT010000660.1 GCA_030040415.1 Streptosporangiaceae bacterium
ACCCAGGAGACGCTGCTCTTCGACGGTGCCGACAGGCTCGAGTTCCGCACCCACGTCGACGGCGCGATCGATAAGGACACGTTGCTGCGGGTGCTGTTCCCGGCGAACGTGCCGGGCGGGCTGCCGGTGTACCAGACTGCGGTCTCCGTGATCGGGCGGCCGCCCGGCCAGATCGACGTCGACGTCGCCGAGCACCCGTTCACCATGGACAATCCGGCCGCGGAGTGGTTCGCGGTCGGCTCGACAGCCAGGATCGCGCTGGCCAGCGCGGCCGGGGACAGGCAGCTACAGGCCATCGGCGTCGCCGAGGTCGTCGCCCCGGCCTCGCTGCGCGACGAGGCCCGGGCCGTGCTGGCAGCGCTCGCGGCGCAGGGCGTCACGGCTACCTGCTCGCTGCCCGGCGCTCCCCGGTACGGCCTGGCAGAACTGGACTCGAACCTGCCCGACTTCCGGGTCTGCCTCGGTGGCCCGGACGCGAACAGCTTCACCGCCGAAGTGCTCACGGCGGCCGGCCCGCACGTAGCGAGCGCCGTGTCGGCCCGACTGGCCGAGCGCGGCACCGCGCTGTTCTGGCTGCCAGCCGCCCGCAGCCGCGGCGACGCGTTCCGCCCCGGCACAGACGTTCGCGGGCCGCTGGACCTGCCGGTGCTGATCGTCGCGGCCGACGACATGACCGCTGCGGCCACCGCGCTGGTTGCAGATCTCAGCGACGCGGTCATCGAGGTACCCGAACTCGCCGGCGACGCCGACGGGGCCAGGGCCGGAGGGACGGCGACCGCCCTCGCCGCGCACACGGTCGCGCTGCTGAACCGGGGCACCCCGAGCAGCCTCGTCACCCCGGAGGGCGTGGCGTCGATCGCGCTGATGCGCGCCAGCAGCGCCTGGCCGTGCGGCGTGTGGATCGACGGTGCGCCGCGCACCTGCCCGGACGGGACGAGCTTCGCCTGGCAGCACTGGAGTCACACGTTCGAATACGCGCTGGCAGCCGGCCCGGGCGACTGGCGCACGGCCGGCTTCCCGGCCGCGGGCCAGGACTACAACCAGCCGCTGCTGACGGCCACGACCGGGCTGCACGCAGGGCCGTTGCCCGCCACGGCGGCGCTGCTCACCGTCGAGCCGGCCACCGCGGCGTTGGCCACGATCAAACCGCGCGGCAACCCGCTGGCGCCGTCCGGGCAGCCGCCGCGCTCCGGCGGCGTCACGATCCGGCTGCGCGACATCGCCGGACAGGGCCCGGTGACTGCCACGGTGCAGATGTTCACCGGCGTCTCCGCGGCCGCTACGAGCAGCCTGTGCGAAGACGGCACCGCGAGCGAACTGCCGGTGACAGCCGGCGAGGTGACGGTCACGGTGCCACCGGCTGGCCTGATCACCCTCGCCGTCGATGCCGATACTCAGGACCGCCAGGCGCGAGCGCTGGCGGGCCTGCCGCCAGACCTTGGAGAACCGGCCCAGCCGGTGCACTCCCGCTACTGGCTGCACGGCAAGGGCCCGGCCCCGGCGGGCAACATGCCGGTCGCGGTCCACCTGTCCCCCGGGCACCTGGCGCTCGACGACGGTACGCCGCGTCAGCTGCGGCTGACCGTCGCGTGCGGTCCGAGCCCGGCCTCGGGAAAGATCACGCTCGTGGCGCCCGATGGCATCGCCCTGGAACCTGCCGGGCCGCTCGGCTACGACCTGCAGTCGTGCGGGTACGCCAGCTGGGATCTCACCGTGCAGGCACCCTCGGGCATGCCGCCGGGCAGGCGGTTCGTCACCGCTCAGCTCACCGACCACCTCGGGCAGGCCGTCGAGGACAGCGCGATGCTCGCGATCGGGCAGCCAGAACCGCGGTTCGATCTGCCGCTCGCCGAGATGGCGGGCCTCGTGCAGGCGGACTGGGCTGCGGTCGCCAGCGAAGTGGACCTGGCCCTCGCCAGCCAGAACATCACGCTGCGGCCCGGCCAGAGCGGGCTCGTTGAGGTGGTCGTGACCAACCGGGCGGCGTCGCCGATCCGCGGCGAAGCCCAGCTCATCTCGCCATTTGGCAGCTGGCCGCAGACCAGCCCGTGGACCTGCGGCTTCGAGGCCGCTCCGGAGGCCAGCGCCACGGTGCGCCTTGAGGTCACCCCGCCCGCCACCGCTCGTCGCGGCGCGCACTGGTGGGCGATCGTGAAGGTCATGTACTTCGGGCGGGCCAGGTACACCGAGCCGGTTGAGATCACGATCGCCTAACTCTGCGTCATAGTCCCAGTACCAGGCGCTAAACGTGAGAAACTGGCCGGGCGCACCCAGAGGAACTCAAATGACGCAGGCCACGCTCGGCACGACCGGGCCGGGCAACCTGCCGGTCGAGCCCAACAGTTTCGTCGGCAGGGAGCGCGACCTGGCAGACCTCGCGCTGGTGCTCGCCCAGACGCGGCTGCTGACCCTGTCCGGCCCCGGCGGCATCGGGAAGACCAGGCTGGCGGTGCGCCTGGCTGGCCAGGTCGCGTCCGCCTTTCCCGGTGGCGCCTGGGTCGCCGAGCTGGCCGACGTGCAGGACCCGGCGCTGCTGCCGGTCACGGTCGCCGCCGCGCTCGGCGTCCGGCAGGAGCCAGACAGGCCGCTCGCGCAGACCCTGGCTGACGCGCTCATGCCGCAGCGGCTGCTGCTTGTCCTCGATACCTGTGAGCACCTGGTCGAGCCGGTCGCCGAGTTCGCGCGCGAGCTGCTCGGAAGCTGCTACTCGCTGAGCATCCTGGCCACCAGCAGGGAACCGCTGCGGCTCAGCGGCGAAACCGTGTGGCGCGTCCCGCCACTTGAGCTGCCATCCGATCCCGCGGGCGAGTCGCTGCCCGCCGAACTCGCCAGCCACGAGGCCATCAGGCTGTTCTGCGACCGCGCGATCGCTGTCCGGCCGGGGTTTGAGCTCAAGCCGGATAACGCCCGTGCTGTGCGCCGGGTGTGCCAGGTGCTCGACGGCGTACCGCTGGCCATTGAGCTCGCTGCGGCCCGCCTGCGTGTCCTGTCGGTCGAACAGCTCGCCGTGCGGCTCGGCGACAGCTTCGAGTTGCTCGCGTCCGGCGACCGGACCGCACCGCTGCGCCAGCAGACGCTGCGCGCCACCGTCGAGTGGAGCCACGACCTGCTCACCGAGGCCGAGCAGGTCCTGCTGCGCAGGCTCGCGGTGTTCTCCGGGTTCAGCCTCGAGGCCGCCGAGCGGGTCTGCGCGGGCCCGCCGGTGCAGACCGAAACGGTGCTCAGCCTCCTGGCCGCGCTGATCGACAAGTCGCTTGTCGCGCTCGACGGCGACGTCGGGGGCGTCGTCCGCTACCGCATGCTGGACACGATCAGGGAGTATGCGCGAGGTCAACTTGCCGTCTCCGGCGAGATGACCGCCGTGGAGCTACGCCACCTGACCTACATGCTGCACCTGGCGCAGGACATGGCACAGCGCAGTTTCCGGCGTGGCGAGCTCGCGTGGCCCGAGCAGGTAGACACGTTCCGAACGCAGGTCGCCGAGCTGCCCAACTACCGGGCGGCGCTCGGCACCGCGCTACAGCACGGCCTCGCCGAGCAGGGCTTGCAGATCTGCTGTCTGCTGCGGGCACCCTGGGTCGTGCACGGCAACGTCGCCGAAGGAGCCACCTGGTTCGACAGGTTCCTGCTGCTCGGACAGACCGGTCCCGCCCTGCGAGCGCGCGCTCTGGCGCTACGCGCCGAGCTCGCGTTCGAGCAGCAGGACTACGCCAAGGCTGAGGACGCGGCCAGGCAGGCCATCGAGCTCTGCACCGCCGCCGCGGTACCGGGCAGCGCGGGCGGCCATCGTCTGCTCGGCCTGATCGAATTGCGGGCCGGCCGAGCGGAGCAGGCGCTGGCCAGCGTCGAGTCCGCGAGAGCCGCCGCCCAAGCCGAAGGCGATGAGTGGGAGGAGGGTCTCGCGCTCACGGCCAGCGCCAGGATCCAGGCCAGGGCCGGCAGACGGGATGAGGCTCAGCGGGATCTGGAGCAGGCGCTGGAGGTGCTCGCTGACAACAACGGCTGGGGCGTGGCGCACGTGCTGTCCGGGCTCGGCGGCCTGGCGGTCGTGCGCGGCGATACCGACGCCGCCCTGGCGTACTTTCACAGCGCGCTGGCCATGTTCCGCGAGATCGATGCCCGGCCGGAGATGGCCAGGTGCCTGGCCGGGATCGGCCGGGTCGAGCTGGCGACCGGGAATCTGGACAGTGCCGCGGCGAGCCTGCGCGAGAGCCTCGCGCTGAGCGTGGCGACCGGTCAGCGGCTGGGCATCGCACGGGGGCTGCGCGCTGTCGGCGCGCTCGCGGCCGCCAGGGGCGACCTGGCTGCCGCGGCCCGCCTGGATGGCGAGGCAGCGCGCCTGCTCGGCCAGCCTGCCCAACCGACCGCCGATACGCAGCCGACTACCGCCGGCGAGGCAGTGGCTCTGGCGCTCGCGGTCTGCGCAGCCGGGGGCCCGGCCAGCCAGTCCGGCGGTGCAGAAGCTGGCGGGGACCCGCGGAAGAACGGCCGGTCGCCGGCCCTCACGGCACGCGAGCACGAGATCGCGCTGCTGATCGCCCGTGGCTTGTCCAACCGGGCGATAGCTGACGAACTGGTCATCAGCCCCGCGACGGCGGCCAGGCACGTGGCCAACATTCTCGGCAAGCTCGGCTTTTCCTCCCGTGCCCAAGTCGCCGCCTGGACGGCCGGGCAGACCGCCGGCCACGACGCCTGACAAGCCCTGGCTGGGCGGGACCTACACATCGCCGGCACTGCATCTGCACATGCAAATGCATCATCTGACCGATGCCGGGCAGGCGTGCCCTGCGTACGCTCATCTGCCTGGCCGACGACTCGCAGGCCGGCCATCTGGAGGGGGGTGGCCGGCCCTGCCGTGTCATCGCGCCGCCTGCTAACTGCACGGCTCGACCTGGGAACGGACTCGGTTTTAGCTATGGATCCCTCCTTCGGCGGCACCGGGTACGTCACGGCGACGCAGCGGCTCGTCGGCGTCGCCGCAGCCTACGGGGGCAGGCCGGCCCTTACCGGCAGGCAGGCGGGCCAGTTCTACTCTTACGCGGAGCTGGCCACGACGATCCAGCAAGCGGCAGCCGGGCTGGCTCGCCGCGGGTTGCGACCTCGTGACGTGGTGGCCGTCTACGCCCCGGACGCCGCCTGCCACCTGCTGGCATGTCACGCGGTCTGCGCTGCGGGTGGCGTGCCGTGCCTGGTCACCGCCGGGCTGAGCGTCGCTGAGACGGCCGGTCACCTGGCGCGCTGCGGCGCGAGAATCCTGCTGACGGGCCAGCCGCTCGCCGCGACGGCGCTGGCGGCTGCGGACCGTTCCTGGGTCCGCCAGGTCATCTCATTCGACGAGGCGCCAGCGGCCACGTCGTTCAGCACGCTGCTCGGCACCGGCTCGCTGCCGGTTGCCGACGTCGGCGGGCACGACCTGGCTCTGCTCGCCTGCCGGCGGCGGCACGACGGAGCCCTAGACCTCACCGAGGTCACTCACCTGGCTATGGCTGCCGAGCTGGGCAGGCTTGCCGACGTGGGGTGCTTCAGCGACTCCGACGTGGTGCTGGCAGCCCCGCCGACCGGCGACGGCTGGTCCTACACGGCCTACCTCAACCACGCGCTGCTGCAGGGCGCGACAGTGATCGCGGCAACAAGCAATGAGCTAGCCGCCGCGACCAGCCGGCACGCGGTGACAGCGGCAATAGTCCCGCGCGGCGTCCAGGTCCCCGGCGGTGACTCCGTCCGGCTGGTCGCCGTCGCCCCATGACCACTTCGCGCGGCTAGCGTCCGTTCGCTGTGGCGGTGTCCGCGTCGTCAGCGTCGGAGATCTGCGGCGTGCGGTTCTCGAACGGCGTGCTGAGCACGATCGTCGTGTGGGTCGAGACGTTGGCTGCGGCCCGGATCTCCTGCAGCAGGTCCTCGAGCGCCCGCGGAGAGGCGACCCGCACCTTCAGGATGTAGCTCTCGTCGCCGGCGACGCTGTGGCACGCCTCGATCGCGGTCAGGTGTGCCAGCCGCTCCGGCGCGTCGTCGGGTGCCGCGGGGTCGAACGGCTTGATCGACACGAATGCGGTCAGCGGCAGGCCGATCTCCTCCGCGTTGATCACGGCGGTATAGCCCTTGATCACGCCTCGTTGCTCGAGCCGCCTGACTCGCTGCTGCGCGGCGGACACCGACAGGCCGGTGCGCCTGGCAAGCTCGGTGAAGCTCATCCGTCCGTCGACGGACAGCAACGAGACGATAGTCCGGTTGGTCTGTTCCACTCGGCAAACTTAGCCTAGTTTGCCCTGGCCAGCCCGGCGCTCGTCATCTCGACGATGCCGTGCACGCCGCTGCGCGCCGGTCGCTCAGTCAACATCGCGCGCAGCGAGCGCGCGGCCGATCACCATGCGCTGTATCTGGTTCGTGCCCTCGACGATCTGCAGCACCTTTGCCTCGCGCATGAGCCGCTCCACCGGGAAGTCCTCGACGTAACCGTAGCCGCCGAGCACCTGGACAGCGTCGGTAGTCACCCGCATTGCGGTGTCGGTCGCGAGCAGCTTTGCCATGGCGGCATCCTGCGCGTACGGCAACCCGGCGTCCTTGCGCCTGGCTGCGCTCAGGTACAGGGCACGTGCTGCGGCGACCGCCGTCGCCATGTCGGCCAGCATGAACTGCAGGCCCTGGAACTCGATCACCGGGCGGCCAAACTGCGCGCGCTGCCGCGCGTAGCCGATCGCGCAATCCAGGGCTGCCTGGGCGACTCCGGTCGCGCAGGCAGCGATGCCGAGCCGGCCAGCGTCGAGCGCGGCGAGTGCTATCGGGAAGCCGCGGTCCCGCTCTCCGACCAGGTGCCCGGCTGGCAGCCGCACGCCCTGGAACGTCATCTGGGCGGTCACCGAGCCGCGCATGCCCATCTTGTGCTCAGGGGCTCCGGCGGCTAGGCCAGGCGTGTCGGCGGGCACGTGAAAGCAGGAGATGCCGCTCGCCCTCGCTGGCCCCTCATGGTCGCCGGAGGTCCGAGCGAACAGCGTGTAGAAATCGGCCTGCCCGGCGTGGCTGATCCACGCCTTGACACCGTCGATGACGAACTCGTCGCCGTCGGCGGCCGCGCGTGTCCGCATGGCGGCGGCATCCGATCCGCTGCCCGGCTCGGACAGGCAGTAGGCGCCAAGCAGGTCGCCGCCCAGCATGTCCGGCAGCCAGCGCTTGCGCTGCTCCGCGGTACCCGCCATGGCCAGCGGGAAGCAGGTCAGCGTGTGCACGCTGACGCCGAGACCAACCGACAGCCAAGCGCCGGCGAGTATCTCGACCACCTGCAAGTAGCTCTCGTACGGCTGGCCGCCGCCACCGAACTCCTCGCCGTAGGGCAGCCCGAGCAAGCCCGCCGCGCCGAGCAACCGGAACTTCTCCCGCGGGAACCGGCCGTCCCGCTCAGCGGCTGCGGCGTACGGCGCAAGCTCACCAGCCGCGAGGTCCCTGGCCAGGCCGAGCAGTGCCGCCGTCGTCTCGTCGCCAGCCTCCCGTGCCGCGCCGGGCATCAGCCGTCCACCACGACCAGATCGCGGGTCACGTTGTTCAGCCGGCGGACGCCGTCCTGCGTGCACACCACTATGTCCTCGATCCGCGCGCCGTGCGGCCCCGGGTAGATGCCGGGCTCGACGGAGAAGGCATTCCCCGGGCGCAGCGGTTCGGTGTTGCCGGACACGATGTAGGGATCCTCGTGTGTCTCCAGGCCGATGCCGTGCCCGGTCCGGTGCACGAAGTACTCGCCATATCCGGCCGCCGCGATCGGTTCGCGCGCGGCGGCGTCTACCGCCTCCGCGGCGATCCCCGGCCTGACGGCGGCGCACGCCGCCGCCTGTGCCGCCTGCAGCACCGCGTAGTACGCGGCGAACTCCGGTGGCGGCTCCCCGATCGCGTACGTCCTCGTGCAGTCGGAGCAGTAGCCGCTCGGCATCGTGCCGCCGATGTCGACGACGACCGCGTCGCCGCGCCGCAGCACCCGATCGGCCGCGGTGTGGTGCGGGCTCGCCGCGTTCGGGCCGGACGCGACGATGGTGAAGTCCGCGCTCGCGTGTCCCTCCGCCACGATCGCCTCGGCAATGTCCGCTGCGACTTGCGCCTCAGTACGGCCCGGTCGCAGCCAGGCCGGCACCTGTGCGTGCACCCTGTCGATGGCCTCGCCGGCCGCGAGCAGGGCGGCCACCTCGGCCGGGCTCTTCACGGCCCGCAAGTCGCGCAGCGCCGCGCTGGCGAGCTCCTGCCGGGTCCGCGGCATCGCGGCACGGAAACGCAGCACCATCAGCGCCCACATGCGGTCTGACAGGCCCACCGACGCGACGTCGCCCAGCCGTCCGGACACGAGCGCGTACGGGTCGTCGGTCTCGTCCCAGGGCACGATCTCAAGGCCCAGGCCGCCAGCGGGGGAAACTTGCGCGGCCGGCAGCTCGAGCCTCGGCACCACCAGGAACGGCTCGCCCGCTGCGGGCACGGCGAGACATGTGAGCCGCTCAAGCTGGTGCGCGTCGTAACCGCTGACGTAGCGCAGGTCCGGGCCCGGCGTGAGCAGCAGCGCGTCCAGGCCCGCGGTTCCCACGGCGGCCGCGACCGCAGTGAGTCGACCGGCCGGAACCAGACTCGTTCCCCCCTGATCGTGCTCCATCCTGCCTCCAGCTCGCGGCGCGATCCTCCCGCCGTGCACATGCTACGCGCGGCGCGCTAGCCGGGCGCGGCGGCGAGCGCTGACAGCGCCCTGCCGAGCGACGAGCCGAGGTCCCAGCGCTCGTCGAGCTCGGCCATCCGCACCGGATCGGCGGGTACCGACGGCAGCTGGCCGCCGTCGAGCCGTACCGGCGCGTCGGTCGCCACCCTGACCACCGGCATGCACGCGACCAGGTAGTCACGGGCCGCGGCGAGCTTGGCCCTGGTGCCCATCGGGAACCCGCCATGGCCCTGATCGAGCGCGGCGACCATGGCCTCGACCGAGCCGAAGACCCGTACCAGCGCGGCCGCCGTCTTCTCGCCGACGCCCGGGACGCCGGGCAGCCCGTCGCTCGGGTCGCCGCGCAGCGCCGCGAACGCCGCGTACGAGCGGCCGGGTATCTGGTACTTGGCGGCGACCTCCGCCTCGCCGATCATCTCCATCCTGGCGAGGCCCCTAGCGATATACGCGATGCGAATCTCCCGCTCGTCGTCCACGAGCTGGAACAGGTCACGGTCGCCCGTGACAACCTCGACCGGCTGCTCGGCCGCCGTGGCCAGCGTGCCGATGATGTCATCGGCCTCGTAGCCCTTGGCGCCCGCCATCACGACGCCGGCCGCCTCCAGCACGTCGATGATGACCGGCACCTGCACGGCGAGCGCCGCCGGGATCTGCTCGGAGCCGTCCGGGTTGGCGCGGTGTGTCTTGTACGACGGGATCGCAGCGACCCGGAACCGCGGTCGCCAGTCCACGTCCATGCAGGCGACAAGCCGTTCCGGGTGACGGGCGCGAACCAGCCGGGCGATCATGTCGAGCAGGCCCTTGACCGCGTTCACCGGCGTGCCGTCCGGGGCGGTCATGGTCTCCGGCACGCCGTAGAAAGCCCGGAAGTACAGCGACGCGGTGTCGAGCAGCATCAGCGAGCCCATTGCCGCATCCTGCCAGTCCGGGCCGCGTCCCGCCGGCCGTTCGCCCGGCCAGCGGCTCGCCCGGCCACCGCCTCGCCCGGCCACCGCCTCGCTCCCGTCCCCCGGAGCGAGGTACTCAGCTCGCCACCAGCGGGTTGTCGCGAACAATGACATTTCCGATAAAACCTGCGCCTTAACGCTGCCTGATCATCGAGCGTGCCGGTTTGGTCCGGTTATAGGCGGATCAGACCTCCACGCTCGATGATCTTGGCGAATTTACGTGCCCGCATTGGGATAGATTGTCGCCTTGCGGCCACGGGAACCCGCCGCGACAGGCGCCACGACACGCGACGCGACACGCCGCGCGAGCAGCAAACCAGAGAATTCCTCTATGGATGTATGAATCATTGGCATTAGTGCCGGGCGGGGGCTGATCCCTAGGCTTGCCGCATCGCGATCGCGCCCGTGAGGAGGATGCTATGACTGTTATCAGTCCGGTTCGTACCAGGTGTCCTGGCGACTTCATCACCGGTATCCGCGGCGCGATCGCGCACCACGCGGACTGGCCGGAGACCGCCGAACTTGTCGCGGCCGCGATGC
>JASHTT010000057.1 GCA_030040415.1 Streptosporangiaceae bacterium
CCAGGGTGGCCGCGTCGATGCGCGCCGACCCGTACGCGGTCGTGGCGACCGGCCTCGGCGCGATGGGTGGAGCACTGCACGGCGGCGCGGCGCTCGGCGCCGAGATCATGCTGGGCTCGGCCAGCGGGCCAGCTGACGCGCCGCGCGTGGTGGGGGACCTGCTGCGGCGCGGCGAACGGCTGCCGGGATTCGGGCACTTCGTCTACAAAGACGGTGACCCCCGGGCAGACCTGCTGCTGAGACTCGTCGCGGAGCACTGGCCGGACGCGCCGCAGCTCGCGGTCGCCTCGGCCGTCATCGCGGACGCCCGGCGCCGGGCGGTGCCGCAGCCGAACATCGAGTTCGCGCTCGCCGTGCTGGCCGGGGTCGCGAGGCTGACCCGGGGTGCGGGTGAAGCGATCTTCGCGGTCGGGCGTACCGCAGGCTGGCTCGCCCACGCGCTCGAGGAGTACGAGCGCAACGTCCCGATCCGTCCCCGCGCGGTCTACGTCGGTCCGCCTGCTCCCTCGATCGGATAGCTTGCGGGTAAACGCCCAGGAAATACTGCATCATTGGAGCAGTCAGGCCGGGTAAATATCCGGTGGCGGGGAGTGCTGGCGGAGAATTATTTGATAGATTACAGATCGATATGATAGAGATAGTCGCTGTCGACACGCCGTCGCTTGGCGATCGCGGGTACCTCGCCACGGACGGCACTGTCGCGCTCGTGGTCGATGCGCAGCGCGACTTCGACCGCGTCGAGCAAGTGGCAGCCGAGCGTGGCGTCACGATCACGCACGTGTTCGAGACGCACATGCACAACGACTACGTGACCGGCGGACTTGCGCTGGCGCAGGCGGTTGGCGCGCAGTACCTGGTGAACGCCGATGATCCCGTCAGGTTCGACCGGACTCCCGTCAGCGACGGTGACGTCGTCAAGGTCGGCGACATGCACGTCCGTGCCGTCGCTACTCCCGGGCACACGTTCACGCACCTGTCCTACGCACTCGGCGACGGTGACAAGGTCGTCGCCGCCTTCACCGGCGGCTCGCTGTTGCACGGCACGACCGGTCGTACCGACCTGCTCGGGGCCGAGTACAAGCGGACGCTGGCGCGGGCCCAGTTCGACTCGGTCCGCCTGCTGGCCAGCCAGCTGCCCGACTCGGCTGCCGTGTGTCCGACTCACGGGTTCGGCAGCTTCTGCGCGGCTACCGCTGCGGTCGGCGACGCGTCCACGATCGGTGACGAGCGCCGGCTGAACCCGGCGCTGACGACCAGCGAAGCCGACTACATCGAGACGCTGCTCGCTGGCCTGGACGCCTATCCCGCCTATTACGCGCACATGGGCACCGCCAACCTGGCCGGACCTGTCGCGCCTGACCTGTCGGAGCCACGGCGCGCTGAGGCAGCCGAGTTGCGCCGCCGCATCGACGCCGGCGAGTGGGTGGTCGACCTTCGCTCGCGTACGGCCTTCGCCGCACGGCACTTGCCCGGCTCGCTGAACTTCGAGGCCGGCAACTCTATGGCCACCTACCTCGGCTGGCTGATCCCGTGGGGCAAGCCGCTGAATTTGATCGCGGACACACCGGAGGCTGTCGTGCGAGCGCAGCGCGATCTGTGCCGGATCGGCATTGATGCGATCGCATCCGCGGCGGACGGAGGGCCCGATGTGTGGGCCGCGGGGGAGCGGCTCGCCGAGTACCAGACCGCGACCTTCGCCGACGCGGCCGCCGCCGTCAAGCGGGGTTCGCTCGTGCTGCTCGACGTGCGCATGACCGGTGAGTGGAACAAGGCGCACATCGAGTCCGCGGTGCACATCCCGCTGCACGAGTTGCCGGCCAGGCTCGGCGAGCTGCCGGCCGGCCAGATCTGGGTGCACTGCCAGAGCGGCTACCGCAGCGCTGTGGCCGCCTCGCTGCTCGCGGCGCACGGCCGGGACGTCGTGGCGATCGACGATGATTTCGGCGTGGCCCGGCAGGCGGGCCTGCCGACGGTCGGCTAGCCGGGGCTCGGGTGTTCGCTCGCTGCGCGGGAATCAGAACGGCCGGCCTCGCATTATCCCCAAGCAGAACAGCCGAGCCGGGAGCAGATCCGATGGCAGTCCGCCGCCTGAACCACGCAGTCCTGTACGTCGCCGACGTTCCCGCGAGCGTCGATTTCTACACCTACACCCTGGGCTTCGAGGTGCGGCTGGAGATCGGTGCACAGGCGGCGTTCCTGCGCTCGCACGACTCGGCCAACGACCACGACCTCGGCCTGTTCGCGGTGCCCGGCGGCAACCTGCCGCATGGCCGCTATCTCGGCCTGTACCACCTGGCCTGGGAGGTCGGCACGCTCGATGAACTGGCGCAGGTGCGCGAGCGGCTTGCCGAGCGGGGTGCCCTAGTCGGCGCCAGCGATCACCGGGTCTCCAAGTCGCTGTACGCCAAGGACCCGAGCGGCATCGAGTTCGAGGTGATGTGGCGGGTGCCGGCTGAGGACTGGGCCGCTGAGACTGCCAGCGGCGAGATGATCGCGCCACTGGATCTGGATGCGGAGCTGGCGCGCTGGGGCGACCGGGTCACCGGTGCCGCGGCAGGCTCGGTGACCTGACCTAGGCAGGCAGCGAAAGACGGTCTTCGCCTGCAGCGCCGTGCGGCTTGGTGCTGACCTCGATCGTGCCCTTGTAGCCGATGCCGCGCACCCGGACCACCGGGGCGTCGGGCGGCAGGGCGGTGTCCAGGGCTTCCTCGGCCGACCAGCCCTTGGTCACGCCGACGCCGTCGAGCTCGACCCGGATCCCGGGCGGCACCAGCACGTCAGTCCTTGACTTGTAGGAGATGACTCGCAAGGTCGTGACGGGCCCGGACAGCTCGGCGGCGCGGAGGTCGAGCACGCCGCTGCCCTTGTACACAACCGAGGTGAACCGCTCGGGCACCCGCCACCGCCCGGCTCGCCGCAGCGGGCCCTTGTAGGCGATGGCCCTGCCGCTCGGCCTGGGGCCGGCCGTCGCGTGACTGACCGCCGGGGCGAGCGTGGCAGCGGGCAAGTCCCTGGTCAGGACGTCGAGCTCGGCGCCGGTCCGCGCGGTCAGCGCCGCGCGCATCCGCTGGTCGAACTCCTCGTCGTCCAGCCTGCCCTCGGCGAAGCCGTCCTGCAGCCGGTGCGCGGCGACATCCCGCTCGCGATCGGAGACCCGTATCTGCGGTTGCTCTGGCACGCTGTCTCCCAGTTTCGCGATGTATCTCAAGGCAGTGTAATCCTGCGGCAACTACCTGGCCACCACAAACTGCCCCGCATCGCCTCGCAGGCGGCACCGCACGGCCCGCAGCCCCGGCGCCATGCCTCGCGAG
>JASHTT010000661.1 GCA_030040415.1 Streptosporangiaceae bacterium
GCGATCGGCTCGGCGCCTGACGAGCTGACCGCCGTCGGCTCGGCACCGATCGCCCAGTCACCGGCGGGCAGCGGGCTTCGGTACCTGTGCGCTGTCGACCTCGGGAACGGCGCAGAGCGGCTGTACTACGAGATGACCCGCGAAGACGGCCTGCACGAGCTGCGGACCGAGCTGCGCTGAGGATTCAGCCGGGCTGAGGGTTCAGCCGGGCTGGCCGTGCCGCCGGTGTTTCGCTAAGAAGTCGCGCGGCTTACCGTTCCGCGCCTGCCGCTGGCCTTCCGGCCGGGCTCCGACCATGCCGCCAGACTCCTGCCGGGGCTGCAGCCAGTCGCCGAAATCCTCGCCGGTCACCACGCCGAGCAGCTTGATATCGGACTCGAAGTAGGGGATCAGCGCACGCCGCTGATCCCAGGTCAGCGGCCGCCGTGGCGCACCGCCCTCCTGCAGCCTGCGCTCGAGCCTGTCGGTGAGCACGGCGCTGGCCGAGTGCGGCAGCAGCGTTCCAGCGCGCAGGATCCTGGCCATCGAGCGGTGCCGCAGCGTCCGCTCGGGATGCGCCGTCACGTTCTCCCGCGGCAGCTCGGTGATCAGTCCGGTCTCCACGCCGAGGAAGGCGCAGATCTTGTCCAGCGTGCCTGCCGGGTCGTCGACCATGGTGCGGTACCGGAAGAACTGCACCTGCTCGCGCGGGAACACCGTGTACAGGTGCTCAAGCTGCTCGCCGTACAGGCCGAGCTTCTTGTAATGCCAGAAGTCCGCCCAGCCGGCTGCCGTCCGGCGCTCCTCGGCCCCGCAGGCCTCCAGGAAGTCGTCGATCGGGTCGAGGCCTGCCGACCAGAGGTGCGCCCAGTTCGAGTGCGCCCGCTCGACCGGGTCGCGGAGCACGATGATCATCTTGGCCTGTGGCACCTGATCCCGGATCCGCTGCTGGGCCGGCCTGCTGTACAGGTAGAACGGCGTCGACTCGCCGCGCAGCGTGCCCGGCGGGGCCGCCGCGAACAGGGCCTCGTAATCTGATCGCCGCCATACGTGCTCCCGGTACGTCTTGGCGTCCCCGGGGCCGCCCTGGGCCGGCGGCGGGCCGTCGGTCAAGAAGAACTTGGGTTCCTTCACCGCCGACATGTACAGCGACGGATGCTGGGCTAGGGCGGCGTGCAAGGCCGTGGTACCGGCCTTCGGCGCTCCTGCCACGAAGAAGTCTGGCACGGCCATGGCTTCCCCCCGCGGCTATAACCTACTAGGTCGATATCCTACGTAGGATACATGCACACAAGTTCAAGATACCCGCGAATCGGCGGCCAATGCGGCGGGTGCTCGGGCACTTGCATGGCCGCAGGTCATCCCCGCCGGTGAGCCCCGCCGGGCGGGGTCGTTTGCCGGGTCAGCACGCCAGCGCATCGATGAACCGGCCCCCGGACATCACGGGCACGCAGGCGCTCGAGTCCAGTTCGGCGGCTATCGCGACGTCGTCGCCGTAGCCCTTGACGGACAGTTCGACTCCGCTCGCGCAAGCCAGCAGGGCCGTGTGCAGGTCCTCCTCGACGGCGCCGAAGGCGGCCGCGGCAGCCAGCGCCTCCTGGCTCAATCCGCTGACGCCCGCGGCGGCCAGCGCCGCGACCACGGACCCGGCGCCCCACAGGTCCTCGATGGCCGGCCGCAGGGAGCCGTCGGGCCACCGCTCCCCGGCCGCCACGACAGCGATCGCCGAGGGGCGAGCCGACGCTAGCCGCCGCGCCACCGCAGCCCGGTTCCGAAGGCACGCCCCGACGACGGTGGCGCCCGTCGCGGCCAGCTGGACGGCAAGTGCAGACCCGTTCGGCGACGGGAGAACGAGGCTGGTCAGCCCGGTGGCTGCCCTGATCCGCTTCGGCGACAGGCCGACCGGGCCGACCAGGTCGTCCCGCCACGGGTGGGGATAGACCTCGATGCCGCGTTCCACGGCGACGCTCAGCGCGGTGGTGAACCGCAGCACGTCCACGATCACCGCGAAGTCAGCGCCCGGCGCGATTGCCGCCGCGCCCTGCTCGCCCCACTCCATCCGGACCGCCGCGCCAGCCTGGTCGGATCCCGGAGTCACTACGGCACGATCTCACGGCCGCGCGAGACCGGCACGCCGGTGTCGTACCCCCGGCGTAACGTGCGGGGCATGGAGCTTACGGGTGAGCGAGCCGACCTCGCTGAGATGCTAGACACGCGGAGGCAGTTGCTGCTGCTGACGGTTCGCGGCCTGACCGACGAGCAGGCGGCGTTGCGGACCACCGTCAGCGAGTTGTGCCTCGGCGGGATCATCAAGCACGTCACGGCGGTGGAGCAGAGCTGGTGCAGGTTCATCCTGGAAGGACCGTCAGAGCGCGAACGCGAGGGTGGCGGCTGGGACGAGGCGGCCCTCGAGGAGCGCAAGCGCGGGTTCCTGATGCTGCCGGGCGAGACCCTCGCGGGCCTGGTCGAGTCGTACGAGGAAACTGGGCGGCAGACCAGAGAGCTAGTCGCCACGCTGCCCGACCTGGACGCCAGCCAGCCGCTGCCATCGGCGCCGTGGTTCAAGCCAGGGGCGCGATGGACGGCCAGGCACGCGCTGATGCACATCATGACCGAGACCGCACAGCACGCCGGGCACGCCGACATCATCAGGGAGACACTGGACGGCGCCAAGTCGATGGGCTGACGCCTGGGTCATGATTAAGGCGTGACCGGCACGCTGCAGCAGGAGCCGCCGTCTGAACTGCGGCCGATGCTGGCAGTGGCCGGATCGATGCCGGCCCCGCAAGATCCCGACTGGGCCTACGAGATGAAGTGGGACGGCCTGCGGGCGATCGCGTTCGTCCGTGATGGCCAGGTCAGGCTTGCGTCGCGTACCGGCCGCGACATCAGCCATGCCTATCCGGAACTGAACCGCTGGCCGGACACGGTGCGAGCCGGGCAGGCGATCCTGGACGGCGAGATCGCGGCGTTCGCTGGTGGCCAGTGGCCCGACTTCGAGGCGCTCCAGCAGCGGATGAACATCGGCACTGCCGCCCAGGCCAGGCTGCTCGCAGCCCAGATACCAGTGGTTTATGTCGCCTTTGACCTGCTCTGGCTGGACAGTCGGCCGTTGCTGCGCCAGACATACGCGCAGCGCCGGGCGCAACTCGAGGATCTCGACCTGGAGACCGGCAACTGGCAGGTACCGCCGTCGTTCACCGGCGAGGCCGGCGTGCAGTTGCGCGGTGTGTCGGTCAGCAACGGCCTCGAAGGCATCATGGCCAAGCGGCTGCAGTCACGATACGAGCCGGGCAGGCGTTCCCCGGCCTGGCGCAAGATCAAGAACCTGCACCGCCAGGAGGTCGTGATAGGCGGCTGGGAGCCCGGCGAGGGAAACCGGACGGGCCGGATCGGGTCGCTGCTCGTCGGGGTCTACGAGGCCGGCGAATTGCAGTACTCCGGGCAGGTTGGCACCGGATTCACCGAGCAGACCCTCGGCATGCTCGGGCGGCGCCTCGCGCCGCTGCGCCGCGACTCCTCGCCATTTGGGACGGCAGTCCCCACCGAGTACTCCCGTTCCGCTCAATGGGTGGAACCCGCGCTGGTGGCGGAGGTCGAGTTCCGTGGCTGGACGCGGTCGGGGCGGCTGCGCGCGCCGTCGTACAAGGGCTTGCGGCCGGACAAGGAGCCAGCCGACGTGGTGCGCGAACCGGGCTAGCCGGTGCTATAAGGGACCATGCGGTTCAGCATCCTCGGCCCGTTAGCGGCCGAGGCGGACGACGGTGCGCCGGTGACGATCGGGCGGCCGTCCCAGCGGACCACGCTAGCGGTGCTGCTGATGCACACCGGGCAGCCGCCGACCAAGGCGGCCCTGATCAACGCGCTGTGGGGCGACAGCCCGCCGGGCGACGCCGAGACCGCGCTGCGCGCGCGGATCCGCGACCTGCGCAAGGCGTTCGGGCCGCACGACAGGCTGGAAACCACTGCGCTCGGATACCGGGTCAGGGTCCTGCCTGGCGAACTCGACGCCGAAGTCTTCAGCTCGCTGGTCGCACATGGGCGTGCGGTCCTCGACGCCGGCGGCGCCGAGGACGCCGCGCGGCTGCTCGACCAGGCCGCCCGGCTGTGGCGCGAGCCGTCGCTCGCCGACCTGCCGGACACGCCCGCGATGCGCACCGCCACGACCGCGCTGCTGGAGCATTTCCGCGACGCCCGGGAGTGGCTCGTCGATGCCCGGCTGGCGCTCGGCCAGCATCACGAGGTGCTCGGTGATGTGCGCGCCGCCATCGCCGCCGATCCACTTCGCGAGCACCCGCACGTGCAGCTGATGCTCGCGCTGTACCGGTGCGGCCACAAGGCCGCGGCGCTTGCTGCCTATGGCCGGCTCCGCGATGTGACAGCGCGCGAACTCGGCCAGGATCCCGGCCCCGAGGCCCGCGAGCTGCTGGGGCTGATCCTGGACGACAGCCCCTACCTGCAGTTCCGGCCGAGGGCGCTGGCGGCGAGCCTGGACGGCCGGCCGGTCTGGACGCCGCTGTGCCAGCTCCCCGCGCCACCGGCCGACTTCACCGGCCGAGTCGCGGTGATCCAGGAGCTGGCCAGCCTGATGCCGGGTGCTGGCGCGCCCGGTCCGGGCGGGCTGGCTGCGTGCGTGCCGATCACTGTGCTCAGTGGGCCGCCTGGCGTGGGCAAGACGGCGCTGGCAGTGCGCGCGGCGCACCTGGCCAAGCCGGCTTATCCGGACGGCCAGCTCTATGTCGGCCTCGGCGGTACAGGCCAGGCTCGCGAGCCGGGCGACGTCCTCGGCGACATGCTCCGGTCCCTCGGCGTGCTGCCGGCCAGGGTTCCTGACAGCGTCGCCGAACGCGCCGCGTTATACCGGTCGCTGCTGGCCGGCCGACGGGTTCTGGTACTCGCCGACGATGCGGCCAGCGCCGCGCAGGTGCGACCGCTGCTGCCGGGCACGGCCGGTTCGTCGATGCTCGTGACCAGCAGTCGGCGGCTGGCGGACCTGGAAGGCGCGCGGCACGTGGCAATCGCGGCGTTGACCCGGGCGGAGGCGATCGCGTTACTCGGCAAGATCGCTGGCGCGGATCGCGTCGCCGCCGAACCGGACGCGGCCGCGACGATCGCCGATGCTTGCTGCGGCTTGCCGCTCGCGGTGCGGATCGCCGGCGCGCGGCTCGCGGCAAGTCCCATGCTTCGGCTCGCCGAGCTCGCCGCCTCGCTTCGCAAGCCAGGCTGCCTGCTGGACGAGCTGGTAGTCGGCGATCTGTCGGTGAGCACCAGGCTGGCCGGCGCGTGGAGCTGTCTTGATGCAGACTCCCGTCGCGCGCTGAGGGAGTTCGCGTCGACCGGCCGGTGCGGTGTGCCCGCTGGGTCTGCGATGCCCGCGGTCCTGCGCTCCCTCGCTGACGCCTGCCTGGTCATCGACGACCCGGCGGCTGGCGGATATCGGCTCGCGCCTCTTGTCGGCTGCTACGCCGCGGCCCGGCCCGAGGCCTGACTCGGCGACGCTGACCAGGGCGCTTACCGGACGCTAACGCCGGGCTCACAAGCCGGTCCTAGCGTGCACACCGCTGGCTCGGACACCGCTTCGCTACGCGGCATGTCGAACCCGGTCAGCAGAACTCGGAGCCCCGTCAATGTCATCCCACCCTGCTCGGCCGGCCAGGCGGCCAGCCACCCTCGTGGCTGTCGCCGCCGCGCTCGCCGTGTTGATGGCCGGGCTGCTGGCCGGCTGTGGGGGCGCCGCCGTCAGCGTGCGGCTGCCACCCAAGGCCGCCTCGTCGCCGCCAGCCACCATCAGCGAGCCGCACTCGCTGTCCGAGCGCCAAGAAGTTCTGGCGGCATACACCGGCTACAACGCCGCGCTGCGTACCGCTGACAACTCCCGAAGTGCGGTCGAGGTCAGGCGGCTCATGCGCCCCTACCTGCAGCCCGCAACGATTGCCAACCTCGTCAGGTTCGACCGCGCCCTTTGGGCGAAGGGCGAGATCTTGTACGGCCAGATTGTGTACCACGTGCTGGACGTTCAGCTGGACGGCAGTCACGCGTTCGTGTACGACTGCGACAACACGGCCATGTCGGGCCTTGAGGACGTCAGTACCGGACAAGAGGTGCCAGGCTCGGCCGGCGTT
>JASHTT010000662.1 GCA_030040415.1 Streptosporangiaceae bacterium
ACAGGATTCCCGTGATACTTGAGCTGGCAGGCCTTGCGCCGGCCGGGGCCGACATCCCCGGTCCAGTCGAACCCGGCCCGGTGGTGGCAGACGGCCCGGTGGTTGCAGACGGCCCGGTGGTTGCAGACGGCCCGCTGGTTGCAGACGACATTGTCGTGGCAGACAAGCAACCGGCCGCGCACGGACTGGCGGGAGGTGGCCATGCGCATTGACATACGGCCGGTCAGCAGGCTGCGGGGCGAGCATCCCCTGGACGTAGCCGGGACGCTCGGCCCTGTACTCGCGGCGCTGGCGGCGAGCCCCGCCGACCTGCCGAGGGTGATGCTGACCTGCGACTGGGTCCAGTACAAGGCCAACTTCCGTGACGTCGCGGACTGCCGGCCGATACTCGAAGGGCAGCCGTCGCCCCCGTGGCGCGAAGAAGGCACGGCGCCATCCGAGGCTGGCGAGGCGATGGAGATTGCCCTCGACCTTCGTCGCACCGTGGACGCCGACATGCCGGCCGTGATCGGCAAGCTGCTCGCCGAGCAGCGGGATCCGGCTAGCTCGGGCAAGATCGCGCTCGAGGGCTGGGTGCCGGGCAGGAGCAGCTGCATCTGGCAGTTCAACGCGCTGTACTGGCAAGCACTGTCGTTCTGGGAGCAGGCGACGGGGCGCGAGTACGAGCAGGCGCTGCCGGGCGGCGAGAGCGATGCCCGCAACACCGCGGCGGTGCGCGAGCTGATACTCGAGCTGTTCAAGGTCTGGGACGACCTGGACGCGCGCGACGCGCTGCCGCCCGAGCTGTACGTAGTAGAACTCGGTGTCGGCAACGGCAACCAGGCGAAAACCTGGCTCGACGAGTTCGTCAAGCTCTCTGCCGCGCACAGCCGTGACTACTACCGGCGGCTGCACTACATGATGGGCGACTACTCACCACACGTGCTCGGCCGCGCCATGAAGGCCGTGGCCCAGCACGGCGACCATGTCACGACGCTGGTAGTGGACGCCACCCACCCGACAGCCAGCCTCGGGTTCCTGCGTGGCAAGGCGTTCCTCGTCTACATCTCGAACGTCTACGACAACCTGCCGACCGACGAGGTAGCTCGCATCGGCGGCCGGCCGTACCAGGTAGAGGTCAGCGCGTACCTGCCCGGTGCTGAAGCCGCGCGGCTCGGGCAGTCCATCGGGGTGACCCCCGAACGGCTGCCCGACGTGGTCGGAAAGCTGCTCAAGCTCGGGCCGGAACTGCTCTGCGAGGCGCTGCCGCAGCACTTCGCCGACCCTGGGCAGGCTGTGACGTTCTGGCGCGAGGCGTGGGGCGCGGTCCGGCTCGCCGAACGCTACGTGCCGCTGCCCGGACTCGACACTTACCAGATAGCAGAAGGGCTGACCGGCGAACTGCTACGCACACAGCTCGAGGCCGACGGCGACCTGCGGATGCACGTGAACAACGGGGCGCTGTCCAGCTTCGCGCGGACACTCCCGCTGTTGCACCCGTTCGGCCGGCTGCAGTGTCATGACCTGTTCGTCACCGACATCCGCCAGTACCTGACGGCGTTCTGCGGCCCTGGCAAGTACGACGGCTCGGTGGTGAACTGGGTGAACGGCCCGCTGCTGCGGCATGTCGGCAACCGTGCCGGGTTCTCAGTCGACATCGCGCCGTTCAGCGCGAGGCCCTCGTCCAACGTCAAAACCCTGACTGCGCAGGTGCGGGATTGAATAACGGAACGGCACTTCTTCCTGTCACCGTCATCGGATCGTTCCCGGTGCCCGAGTGGCTCGGCCGGATGCGCAACGACTGGTACGCCGGCCGGATCAGCAGGCGGCATCTGGACGAGGCGCATGACATGGCAATCAAGGCCGCGGTGCTCGACCAGCAACTCGTCGGCCTTGACATCATCTCCGACGGGGAGCTGCGGCGGGACAACGACATCGACTACCTGCTGGCCAGGATCAACGGGGTCGAGGTACGGCAACGGGCCAAGGTCGACTACTTCGACTACTTCGACTCGGCGGTAAGTCGGCCGCTGCCGCCCTCCGACGGCCTTGGCCTGGTCGACGACTTCCGCTTCGTGCGGCGGCTTACCGAGCTTCCGGTGAAGGTCTCCATCACCGGCCCGTTCTCGCTTGCCCGCCGGATCGACGACACCGCGTATGCCGATCACGGCGATCTCGTGAGAGCGCTCGCCGGGATACTCGCGGCGGAGGCTGGCCGGCTTGCCGAAGCTGGCGCGACACTGCTGCAGATTGACGAGCCGTTCCTGGCGGGTCGGCCAGAAGAGATCGAACTGGCCGTCGAGGCCATCAACACGGTGACGGCTGGCGCCGACGTGAGCTGGTCACTGCACGTCTGCTACGGCAACCGCTACGCGCGGCCGCTCTGGGAGGGCCACTACGACTTCCTGTTCCCGCTGGTCAAGCAGACCAACGTGGACCTGCTGGCGCTGGAGTTCGCGAGAACCGGCGATGACGACCTGAAGCTGCTCGAGCAGCACGGCTGGGACCGCGGCCTCGGCCTTGGCGTCATCGACGTGAAATCCGACCAGGTCGAGTCCGCCGACCTGGTCGCGGCGCGCATCCGCCGGGCACTGCGAGTTGTGCCGCCGGACCGGCTGGTGGTCAACCCCGACTGCGGCCTCCGGCACGTGCCGCTTGCGGTGGCCCGCGCGAAGTTGGCAGCGATGGTGGCCGGCGCGGCTCAGGTGCGTGCAGAACTCACTAGCTCGTCGGCGAACTCCGCCGCGCCGGTCAGCTCCGACCCAGCGGCCACGAGCTCCGCCACCGCGCCGGTGAGCTCCGACCCCGCCGCCGTGAGTTCCGCCGCCGTGCCCGTGAGCTCCAACCCCGTGCGTGAACCGGTTAGGAAGCCGGCTGGATCTGGTTCGTCGAGCCGCGTGTCGTCTGGCGGTGCCGCTCGGGATTCAGCTGCAACAGGCGATGGGGCGTCAGCAACCGGCAAGGGCGCGGACAGCACTCGCAACGACGGCAACAGCAAG
>JASHTT010000663.1 GCA_030040415.1 Streptosporangiaceae bacterium
GTACTGCGTGTCGAACGGGTCGACGCCCATGAGGTGGTCGGACCGGAAGAATGCGTCGAAGCCGGCCCGTTCGACGGCGAGTGCCAGCGCGAGTATCTCGTCGTAACTCCCGCCGTGCCGAGGCTCCATCAAGACCCGGAGGCGGATCTTGCTGCGCGGTTCAGCCACGGCGACTCCCGGCGTCGGCGCCGCGCATCGATACGGTCTTCACCTGCGTGTAGTCGAGTACCGCGTCGGCGCCCATCGTCCTGCCGAAGCCGCTGTGCTTGTAACCGCCGAACGGCCCGCCGATGACGCCAGCGCCGAGCGCGGCGTTGACCGCCACCTGCCCGGCCTGCAGCCTGCGGCTCATCCGCACCGCACGGCCGACGTCGCGCGTCCACACCGAGGCCACCAGTCCGTACTCGGTGCTGTTGGCGACCGCGACGGCGTCGTCCTCGTCGTCGACCGGCAGGACCGACAGCACGGGTCCGAAGATTTCCTCCTGCGCGATGCGCATGCCGGGCGCGACGTCATCGAACAGCGTCGGCTCGACGAAGTATCCGCGCTCGAACTGCTCCCCGGCCGGCACGCCGCCGCCGGTGACGAGCTTGGCCCCCTCCGCCTGCCCGACCGCCAGGTAGTCCAGCACCCTGGCGTGCTGCCGGGCACTGATCAGCGGGCCCATCTGCACCTGCTCGTGCCACGCGCCGATCCGCACGGTCTGCATCTGCGCCGCGAGGCGGTCCACAAGCTCGGCGTGCACCCGGGCATCGGCGACGACGCGCGAACCCGCCGCGCAGATCTGGCCGGTGTTCAGCGTGATGCCGGCGACCATCGCGGGCACCGCGACGGACAGGTCAGCGTCGGCGAACACGACCTGCGGGGACTTGCCGCCAAGCTCCAGGTGCAGCGGCGTGAGGTTCCTCGCGCAGGCGGCCATGACCGACGCGCCCGTCTGCGGCGAGCCGGTGAAGCTCACCCTGCGGATCCGCGGGTGCGCCGGAATCGCGGCACCTGCTTCGGCGCCATAGCCGGTGACGACGTTGACGACGCCGGGCGGGATGCCGGCCTCCAGCGCGAGCTTGGCCAGGGCAAGCGCGGTGAGCGGCGCGTCCTCGGCCGGCTTGATCACGATCGTGTTCCCGGCGGCGATGCCCGGCCCGACGTCGGTGACGAACATCGGCCCCGGCGCGTTCCACGGGATGATCGCGCCGACCACCCCGAACGGCTCGCGCAGTGTCAGGCCGATGACATCAGGCGAGTAAGTGGGCAGCGATAGGCCGCTGACCTTGTCCGCCTGCCCGGCGACGAACCGGAGGATCCGCGGCATCGGCGGTGGGCCCCAGGATGGGTGGCCTACCTCCATGCACTCGAGCCTGCCGATCTCGGCCGCGTTGGCCTCGATCAGCTCAGCCCACTTGAACAGGAGCGCGCCCCGGCTTGTCGCGTCCTTGTCCCGCCAGGCGGGGAATGCCTCCTGCGCCGCCGACACCGCAAGGTCCACATCGGCGCTACCGCCGCGTGGCACCCTGCCGAGCACCCGGCCGGTCGCCGGGTCGATCACGTCGATGGTCTCGCCGCCGCAGGCCGGCAACCACTGATCGCCGATCAACTGCGCGTTGTCGATGACCAGCGGGCTCGCCGGGTCGGCCGATACAGCTGTCATGCCAGCTCCCTCATGGCTGGTTCGGCGCGTTAGTGCTCGTGCATGATGACGCCGCGGATGTTCTTGCCGTCGAGCATGTCCTGGTAGCCCTGGTTGACCTCGTCGAGCGCGTACCGGCGGGTGATGAGCTCGTCCAGCTTGAGGTCGCCCGACTGATAGAGCCCGATCAGCAGGGGAACGTCGAACAGCGGGCTGCAGCCGCCGTAAATGGAGCCCTGGATCCGGCGCTGGTAGCCGATCAGCATGCCGGGGTTCTCGTCGATCCAGCCCTTGCCGACGGCGGTGATGGTGACCTGGCCGGACTTGCCGACCACCGCTATCGCCTCGTGGATCACCTCGTCGGTCAGGATGCCGACGGTGATGATCGCGTGATCGGCGAGCTCGCCCCAGGTGGTCTCCACGACGAAGTCGTGCGCCTCCTTCGCGGTGGCGAACGTATGGGTGGCGCCGAACACAGCGGCCATCTCGCGCTTGAACTCGACAGGGTCGACAACCACCACGTTCTTGGCGCCGGCCAGGGCCGCGCCTTGCACCGCGTTGCTGCCGACGCCGCCCGCGCCATAGATCACCACAGTCTGGCCCGCGCGCACGCCCGCCGCCCGGACCGCCGACCCCCAGCCCGTCGGCACACCGCATGCCACCAGCGCGGCGACATCGAACGGAATCTCGTCGGGGATCTTGATGCAGGAGAACTCAGAGATCACGGCGTACTGCGAGAACGTGCCGAGAACGCACAACCCGCCGTAGTCCTCGCCATCGGCGTGGAACCGGAACGTGCCATCCGCGAACATCCCGGTGCCGGCGTTCTTGCCCGCGTCACACAGGTTCTGCCGCCCGGTGGAGCAATACCGGCAAGAACCGCAGGCTGGAATGAAGGAGACGGTGATGTGATCGCCGACGGCGACCCTGGTCACGCCTTCGCCAACCGCGTCAACGAT
>JASHTT010000664.1 GCA_030040415.1 Streptosporangiaceae bacterium
CGGCGCGCTGTCCAGCGCGATGGTCCCGGTGCTGGCCCGTTCCGCCGAGCGCTCAGCCACCGACCCAGCGGAGAAGGCACGCGTCCGGCAGATTTCCTCGGCCCTGCTCACCTGGACCGTCATCCTGCTCGTGCCATTCACCGTGCTCATCATCGTCGCCGCTGGGCCGATCGCGGTGTTGCTGAACCCGGTCAACTCGAACGCCCACTGCGTGCACGGTCAGGTTGTCGCGACCACCGCCTACATGCTTCGCGTGTTCGCCCCGCAGGCACTCTTGTACGGGCTGTCGGTTGTGCTGTTCAGCCTGCTGCAAGCGCACCGCCGGTTTGCCGGGTACGCGCTCGCCCCAGCGGTCAACAGCCTCGTGCTTATCGCGGCGTACTTCGCGTTCGTGCCGCTGAGCAAGCACCTGCCGCTGGGCAGCCTCCCGCTCGCCGCGCAGCTCGTGCTGTCGGTCGGCACTACCCTGGGCGTCGCCGCGATGGTGGTCGTGGCACTGGTGCCGACTTGGCGGCTGAGACTTGGCCTGCGGCCGGCGCTGCGACTCCCACCTGGAGTCGCGCGCCGCACCGGCGGCCTGGTCACGGTTGGCATGGTCGAGGTCGTCGCCAACGACGTTGGCTCGGTCGTCATGATTACGCTGGCCAACGGTCTCGGCCCAACCGGCGCGCTGGTGATCTTCAACTACGCGAGCCAGGTCTTCAACACGCTGAACGCAGTGCTGGCCATCTCGGTCGTGCTGAGCGCGTTTCCCTTGCTGTCGGCCAGGGACGGGCCGGACTTCGACCGGACCTGCGCGTCGTCGACGCGGTCGGTGTTGCTTGTGACCTGCCTGGGCGTGGCGCTGGTCGCGGCCGTGGCCGTGCCCACCGCGCACGTTCTGGCCCAGTACCCGTCCCAGGTTCCGCAGCTGATCGGCGGGTTCGCCTGGCTTGCTCCCGGCCTGATCGGCACGGGCGTGATCGCGAACCTGTCCCGGGTAATGCTCGTACTCGGCCGGCTCAAGGTCGCCGCGGCGGCGCTTGCCGGCAGTCAGCTACTAGTGATCGTCGCCCAGGTTGCGCTGGCTGAGCTGGTGCCCGCGCGGCTAGTCGTCGCGGCACTCGCGCTTGGCCAGACCATCGGCCTGAGCGCGGCTGCCATCCCGTTGTTCGTGGTCACCCGCCGGGTCTGCGGCAGGGCGTCGGTCCAGGGCACAGGCCGAGCCGCGCTGACAGGGCTCGCCGCCGCTGTAGTCGGCGGCGCAATCGGCGTAGCTGTCAGCATCGCGCTGCCGATCAGCCACCGGCTGCTGGCAGCCGCCGACGGCGCGCTGTCCGCGTGCTGTGCGATTGCCGCATTCGCTGCCGTCGCGTTCCTATTCGACCGCAGCGACGTCCTGGCGCTGCTGCCGCGGCTGCGAAGGGCTCGCGGGACTGAGTTCGTTCCTGGCGCCTGACCGCAGCGAGCGCGCGCGCTGAAACGGTGCCTCCCGCCGCTGGGACCCGATCTCAGCGCTAGCCG
Organism: Streptosporangiaceae bacterium; assembly: GCA_030040415.1. Classification (GTDB taxonomy): domain Bacteria; phylum Actinomycetota; class Actinomycetes; order Streptosporangiales; family Streptosporangiaceae; genus JAJYUU01. The sequence goes on from JASHTT010000664.1 coordinate 1,504, forward strand.
ACGACGGACCACGCTCCGTTCCAACGGAGCAAGACGCTGCCTGCGGCCCACGCGTCCTTGGCCGAAGCGGCGCTGATCGCGATCAGGTAGTTGTTGCGTTCAGCCGGGCTGGTAACCCGCGACCACGCCTTGCCGTTCCAGCGCAGAAGAAGGATTTCCGGATTCCCGCCTGGCTTGGTGTCGTAGCTCCCGACCGCCCAGGCTCCTGTCGTCGAGTACGCGCTGACGGCGTCGAGAGTGTTGGCGTAACCCGGATTCGGGCTCGCGACCTTGGACCACAGCTTGCCGTTCCAGTGCAGGATGAGCGTCTTGTCCGGCGGATCACCGACGCATCCACTGGTGGTGCAGTAGTTCCCCACCGCCCAGGCGTCGGTTGCCGAGACGGCGGTCACCGCGCTGATGACGCTGCCCGACTTTCCGGGGTCGGGACTGCTGACCTTGGACCAGGCCGTTCCGTTCCAGTGCATGAGCATGGTCTGGTTGTCACCGGCTTTGTTGAGATAGATGCCGGCCGCCCACGCGTCATCAGCTGAAGCGGCGCTGACGGCGTACAGATAGTTCACGCTCGCACCCGGGCTCGGGCTAGTGACCTTCGACCATGTCCTGCCGTTCCAGCGCAGCACCAGGGTGTCCTGCGAGGTGCTCGTCAGGTCGTAGCCGACAGCCCACGCGTCGGTCCCGGATACCGCGGCCACGCCGTCCAGTACGCTGCCGTACTTGCCCGGGCTCGGGCTGACGACCTGCAGCCAGCTCTTGCCGTTCCATTGCAGGGCAAGGGTGTCGGCTTGTCCATTGCTGTTATCGGTGGTCCCGACAGCCCAAGCATCGGAGGTCGAGTCGGCTGCGACAGCCGACAGATAGTCGGAAGCGGCGGACGGGTTCGGGCTCGCGACCTTCGACCACAGCTCGCCGTTCCAGTGCAGGATCAGACCTTGCTCGACGGGCGACGTCGTGCAACTGGACGCGCAGTAGGACCCGACAGCCCAACCATCGTCCGGCGAGATGGTTTGCACGGCACTGATGTCCTTTGCCTCGATGGCCGCTCCGGCGGCCAGCCTCGGCACAGTCTCAGTATTGCCCCGCGCGACGCCTGCACTCGCGCTCGCGGTGCCCGCACACAACGACCCCGCTACCAGCAAGACCGACATCACCGTAGTACGCCTGGACGCCAAGAACCCCTCCTCGTCGCTGGAGCCGCATGCGCCGTTACCCAGAACTGCAGGCGCGAAGCCGGCCGCTGCTCGACATCGTCACTTACCCGAGCAGTCACCCCAGCTGCTGATACAGCACGTCTGAGGCAGACGTGGCAGCGGCGGCTAACTGCGCCTGCGCCCGCCTTGGGCTCGAGTCCTGGCACCCCCCCGTGACTTCGGATACGGTTCAAACTGGGCCTGCGCGATCTGGCAGCAGGCCAACGGGCGGGTAGGAGGAAGGCTGTGTCCAGTGAGGCTGGGCACCTGCCGTCACCGGAGCATGGCGGGGGGTCGCCGACCTCGGCCGAGCGGCAGGCGTTCGCCGACGCGTATGACGGTCACGCTGCGCATGTCTTCGACTACTGTCACGCCATCGTGGGCAACCGAAACCGCGCCGCTGCCGCGACCCAGGCCACGCTTATCGCGGCGCACCTGCTGTCAGGTCACTTGCGCGAGCCCGACCGGTTCCGTGCCTGGCTGATGGCACTGGCCCGACGCGAGTGCCAGGACAGTCCCTCCGAGCGCGCGGTGGCAGTCGAGTCGGCCCGGCACGCGCGTCGCGAGCTGGCCGAGGCGCTCGCCTTCGTCAGTGCTGCCGACGACGACGTAGACGATGGCGAGCTGGATGAACCGAGCGACGACAAGATGGCGACGGTGCGCGCCGCCTTGCAGAAGCTGTCAACGGAGCAGCGCGAGATCCTGCACATCGTTTACCGGTACGAGATCGACACCTACGAGTTGCCTGCGATCCTCGGCATCGACGCAGCGAGCGTGGCGGAACTACTCACCGACGCCGAGGAGAGGTTCACGGAGGCCGCCCGCTCCCTAGATAAAGCTGCCAAGACGGCTGCCGGAGGCGGTGACTGGCCCGACGACAACGGGGCCTGGACCGACGAGAACGAGGGCTGGCCCGAGGAGAACGGTTGGGTCGATGCAGCCGCCGAGTGGACCGACGGCACCGAGGTTTGGACCGACGACAGTGAGGGCTGGACGGACCAGGCTGACAGAGTAACAGCGGACAGTGAAAGCCGGGCCGGCGCCGAGCTTGGCTGGCTGGCCGCCGTGCCGCTGAGCACCCTTCCCGCGTCGGTGTGGAGACGCACATCCAGGGTGGTGCTTGACCCGAAGTTCTGGGCATATCGTGAGGCCGTCCGCGCCCATGCCGAGCACCTAGGCCCTGGTGGTTTCCCGAACCCGACCGACGACCCAGTGTCGCCGTCCTTCCGCCGGCTGCTGGCAACTTCCGTGCTACTGGCCAGCCTGCTGCTCGCTCCAGCCGGGCTGAGCTGGGCCGGGTACGTTGAATTCAGCAGCGTCGCCGCCAGCAAGGCGCCACATGCGCAGACGGTGGTGACGGCGCGCCCGTCGGCTGCTCGGTCCCCAGCTGCAGCGAGTCCGGCACGGATTGGCAGGTCGGACTGCCACAGCAAGAAGCTCCAGGTCCGCTGCTCCCCGCAGCAACTGAGGAGAACCATATCCGGCTCGTCCGGGTAGCGGCTGATAGTCCAGGTCCCGCCGGGCTGACTGAAGGAGCCCCTGGCGCGAGCGCTAACTCAGACGCCGCTCAGTCGTAGAAACCCAGGCGGCGCAGCTGGCGCGGGTCGCGCTGCCAGTCCTTGGCTATCTTGACGCGCAGGTCCAGGTAAACGTGCCGGCCGAGCAGCGCCTCGATCTGCTGCCTGGCGGCCGTGCCGACCTCCCGCAGCCGGGCTCCCCTCGCGCCAAGCACGATCGCCTTCTGGCTCGGCCGTTCCACGTACATGACGGCGTGCACGTCGACGAGGTCGTCGCGACCTTCCCGCGGGCCCATTTCCTCGACCACGACGGCGATCGAGTGCGGCAGCTCATCCCGCACTCCCTCCAGGATCGCCTCCCTGATCAGCTCGGCGGCGAGCTGCTGTTCCGGCTCGTCGGTGAGGTCCCCCTCCGGGTACAGCGGCCTGCCCAGCGGCAGGTGGCTGATCAGCACGTCGGCCAGCACGTCGAGCTGAAAGCCAGTGACCGCCGACACCGGCACCACGTCGGCCCAGCTGCCGAGCTCCGCCACTGCCGCGAGCTGCTCGGCCACCTGTTCCCTGCTGGCCTGGTCGGTCTTGGTCACGATGGCGACGACCGGGGTCTTGCCGAGCCCGGATAGCTCTGCGGCCAGGTACTTGTCGCCGGGCCCGATCCGCTCCGGTGCCGGCAGGCAGAAGCCGATGACGTCAACTTCGGTGAGCGTCGACCGGGCCAGGCTGTCCAGCCGCTCGCCAAGCAGCGTCCGCGGCCTGTGCAAGCCAGGAGTGTCGATGATGACGAGCTGCGCGGTGGGCCTGTGCACCACACCGCGGATGGCCCGCCGGGTCGTCTGCGGCCTACTGCTCGTGATGGCGACCTTGGTGCCGACCAGGGCGTTCATCAGCGTGGACTTGCCCACGTTAGGCCGGCCAGCGAAGCAGGCGAATCCGGACCTGAACTCGCCGTCAGGAATGGCCACGACGCGATTCTGCCCTAACCTCGGTTCCGCGACTAACCGCCGCCGGTCCCTGCGGCCTGCCGGTGACGAGCAGCAAGAGTGCCAGCGCGACGAGGCCGAGCCCGGTGCAGGCCGCCGGGCTGAGGCGTTCGCCCAGCACCGCGAGGCCGAGCACAGCCGCGACTGCAGGCTCGGCCAGGCCCAGCGTCACCGCTACGGGCGCCGTGACAGTCCTTAGTCCCCGGCCGTAGAGGAGATAGGCGATCACGGTCGTGACCAGGCCGAGGTAGATGGTGACGCTCGTTCCCCGCATGGTGAGTATCCAACCCGGCGAGCTTGCCGCCAGCACCGGCGCAAGCAGCACAGCAGCACCGCCGAAGAGGATGCCCATCACGGCGGCCTCGCCGTTGCCGCTGCCGATCAGCCTGGCGGCGACGACCGCGTAGACCGCGTAGCTGAGCCCCGCCGCGAGCGCCAGCACGACTCCTGCGGGGTTCGCGCCGGCCGCCCCGCCGTTGGCAATCAGTACCGCGCAGCCCGCTACCGCCACCGCCGTGGCCACCGCCCAGCGGCGGCTGGGCATCGGCCCGCCAGCCAGGCGGCTCAGCAAACCGGTGAAGACGGGAGCACTGCCGATCGCCACGACGGTCCCGACCGCCACGCCGGTCTCGCGCACGGCAGTAAAGAAGCAGAGCTGGTAAGCGGCAACCGCAACGGCCGCGAGGGCGAGCGCGGCCCGCCCGGCTGCTCCGCGGCGGAGCAGGGCGCGGAAGTCGCGACGGCTATCTGGCCGGCTAAGCGCGATGACCGCCAGTGCCAGGCCGCCGAGCGCGATGCGCGCCGCGCCGACCGACACCGGGCTGGCGCCCGCGGGGGCGAAGTGTGCCGCCGTGCCGGTGCTTCCCCACAGCGCCGCGCC
>JASHTT010000665.1 GCA_030040415.1 Streptosporangiaceae bacterium
GGCAGGCCCTCGAGGCGGATCAGCACGTTCGGCGTGCGCAGCGCCATCAGCACCTCGTGACCGGGCATGGTGACGTGCCGCGGCTCGGAGTGGTGCCCGTACAGGACAGCCGGGACCCTTCCATCGCGCCGCACGCGGCGGGACGGGCCCTTGCCGAACTCGGTGCGCGGCTCGGCGGATATGCGTACCTCAGGCACGGTGGTGCTCCTTGCGATGACAGGCAGTGCTGGTCCGGGGGACGACCCCCGGACTCCCGCTGGGCTAGCCCGGGAACGACCCCGGAACACACTGAATCTTTGCGAAGTCTAGCCGACAATCGGCTCTGGCCTGCTGCCCGGCACTTACACTGCCCGGCTGGCGACCCTCGGGTCAGCTCTGCCCGTCGAACAGGCTTGTCACCGATCCATCGCTGAATACCTCGGTGATGGCCCTGGCGATCAGCGGCGCGATCGATAGCACTGTCAGCTTGTCGAACCGCTTCTCGGTGCTGATCGGCAGCGTGTTGGTAACGACGACCTCGCTGACCCGCGAGTTCTTCAGCAGGTCGACAGCCGACCCGGACAGCACGCCGTGCGTGGCGGTCACGATGACCTGCGCCGCGCCCTGGTCGAAGAGCGTCTCCGCCGCGTTCGCGATCGTCTGCCCGGTATCGATCATGTCGTCCACGACGATGCAGGTCCGGCCCTCTACCGCGCCGACGACTTCGAGCATCCTGACCTGATTGGCGACGTCCGGGTCGCGCCGCTTGTGGATGATGGCCAGCGGGCAACCGAGCCGGTCCGTCCACCGCTCGCAGACCCTGACCCGCCCGGCGTCCGGCGCGACAATCGTCACCTCTGACACGTCGAGCTTGTCCTCGAGGTAGGAGGCCAGGATGGGCAGGGCGAACAGGTGGTCGACCGGGCCGTCGAAGAATCCCTGGATCTGCGCCGTGTGCAAGTCGACGGCCATGAGCCTGTCGGCTCCCGCGGTCAGGAAGAGGTCGGCCATCAGCCGCGCGGAGATCGGTTCGCGGCCACGGTTCTTCTTGTCCTGCCTGGCGTAGCCGAAGAATGGCGCCACCACCGTGATCCGTTTGGCCGACGCACGCTTGAGCGCGTCCACCATGATCAGGTGTTCCATGATCCACTGGTTGATCGGTGCCGTGTGGCTCTGCAGCACGAACGCGTCGCAGCCACGCACGGACTCCAGGAACCTGACGAAGATCTCGCCGTTGGCGAAGTCATAGGCCGTGGTCGGCGTCGGCTCGATGCCGAGGCAGGCCGCGATCTCCGAGCCGAGCTCGGGGAAAGCCCGGCCGGTGAACAGCATCATCTTCTTCTCGCTGGAGGCGAGCATGCCCGTCACTGATCAGCCTCCTCGTCCTGCTGCCGCGCGCCGACCCGGGTCAGATGCGCGAACGGTCCTACGGTGCTGCCTGCCTCGATGACCGCTCCGTCGCACACCGAGTGGACGACGGTTGCCCCGGCGCCGACCGAGGTGTCGCGTAGCTGGCAGTTCGGTCCGACGGTTGCCCCGGCGGCGACCGCCGTGCTGCCCTCCAGCACCGTGCCCGGCATTAGCCGGGAGCCGGGCTCGAGCGTCACGCCGACGTCCACCCAGGTGTTTGCCGGATCCATGATCATCGTCCCGGCCGTCATCCACCCGGCGAGTAGCCGCTGGTTCATCATCCGCCGCGCGCGTGCCAGTTGCTCTTGCGTATTCACGCCCTGGACCTCGTCGAAGTCCTCGCACCGCGCCGCGCCGATCCGGTGGCCGTCGGCGCGCAGGATCGCCGGTACCTCGGTGAGGTACTCCTCGCCGGTAGCCCGGGCCGGCGGAACGCGCTTGACCGCGTCGGCCAGCAGGTCCCCGTCGAAGGCGAACATGCCCGAGCTGACCTCGGTGATCTCGCGCTGCACGGGGCTGGCATCGGCCTCCTCCACGATCGCCGCGACGTCGCCGTCGTCGTCGCGAATGATCCGGCCGTATCCAGTGGGGTCCGGCGCGATCGCGGTCAGCGCGGTGACGGCAACGCCGGATCGTTCGTGCTCGGCGACCAGCCGCGTCAGCGTCGCCCCTCGCAGCAAGGGGGTGTCGGAGTAGATGACCACGACAGTTCCGTGGATGATTCCGACCGACTCCACCACAGTGCGAACTGCGTGGCCAGTGCCCCACGAACCGGCCCGTTCCTGGATAACCAGCGATGCGTGCGGAACGTGCGCCCTCGCGTAGCTGGCCACCCGCCCGCCCTCGTCGCTGACGACCACGATCAGCCGGCGCGGCGCGAGCTCGGTAGCGGCGGCCGTGACGTGACCGAGCATCGCGCGCCCGCATACCTCGATGAGCATCTTCGGGGTTCGGGTCCGCATCCGCGATCCCTCGCCGGCTGCCAGGACGATGACGGCCGCCGGACCGCCGCTGTCACTCACTCGGCTCGGCTCCTCTATCTCGCGTCCTCGTGGCCTCGGGTTCCCCGCCGGCACCAAGGGCACCGGACTGTACCCGGTGCCGGTACCGGGGAGTCCGAGGGGTTCGTCCCCCGAGCTGGTACCCGCATCGCCAGGCCGGACAGCCGCCACCTCGGCTGGCTGCTCAGGCCAGTCTTGCCGAGCGCCATCCGACGGGCCGAGCCGCCCCGGCGATGCCGCATTGCCGGGCTGTCGGCACTGCCCGGGACTACCGGCACTGCCCGGGACCACCGGCACCGCCGGCCCTTGCCGGGCACCGCCGGCGCTTGCCGGGCACCGTCGGCGGGACTGCGGCCAGCCCCGCCGCTGGCAAGCCTGAAGCGCTACAAACGTTAATGCTTCCGACGCCGGCGGGCCACCGTCCAGACACCCCAGGTCCAAGCGCTGCGGGTGGCGCTCACAATTCAGCATAGATTCTCGCGACGGCGAGGTCGGCCAGTTACCAATCAGTGGTCAGGCCATGATCCAGTAGGATCCGGGCTCGTTTTGCCACCCCGATCCTTCCGGATCATGGTCCGCTGGCCGCTGCTGGGAGGCCGGCAGCCCCCGGCTGGCCACCGTGGTGGCGGTCCGCGGCCGTGAATACGGGCCTGCACAAGGGGTACGTAGGCTGGCGGGTCGTCATCCCCGCGGTGGCGGGCCTGAGGGACCTGGGCGCCTGCGACCGGGCAACGTTACTGCAGCGAAAGCAAATGTTCACCCGATAGGATATGCAACCTACGCTCACGTAGGTTACGGTTACGTAAGCGTATTCTGCATCGCCCCTGCCCTTGGTATGTGCGGAATGTCACAGCCCTGTCAACCCGCTTGAGTGCCAGGCAAGGATTGCAATGAGCACAACGACTGACACCGCCAGCACCGCCGCCCGCACCGGCACGGGCAACACCACTGCGGCCAGCGCCGTCACCGGCAGCACCACCGCGGCCGACACCGTCGCGGGCAGGCCGGCGCCGCTTCCCGACCTTGAAGACCATCCCAAGGTGGCTGGCGAGAGGTTCCTCGTCGGACTCTTCGTCGCTGTGCCAATGGCCGCGCTGGCAGCGGCGATCCCGCTCGCCTGGGGATGGGGACTCACTTGGCGCGACGTGATCCTCGCTGTCGTGTTCTATTACGTGTCCGGCCTTGGCATCAGTATGGGTTTCCACCGGTACTTCACGCACAAGTCGTTCAAGGCCAAGCAGGGACTGCGTATCGCGCTGGCGATAGCCGGGTCCATGGCCATCGAGGGCCCGTTGCTCAACTGGGTGGCTGACCACCGCCGCCACCACAAGTACAGCGACAAGGAAGGCGACCCGCATTCGCCATGGCGGTTCGGCTCGGACTGGAAGGCGCTGACAAAGGGCCTGCTCTTTGCGCACGTCGGCTGGATGTTCGACGGCAACCACACGTCGAAGCAGAAGTACTGCCCCGACCTGCTCGCTGACCCAGCGATGCGGCGGATCTCCAAGCTGTTCCCGTTCTGGGTGGCTGTGTCGCTGCTTGGACCGGCGCTCATCGGCGGCTTGTGGTCGTGGTCCTGGATCGGCGCGCTGACCGCGTTCTTCTGGGCCAGCCTGGTCAGGGTGGCGTTCCTGCACCACGTGACCTGGTCGATCAACTCGATCTGCCACACGTTCGGCAAGGAAGACTTCGAGGTCAGGGACAAGTCGCGGAACGTGAACTGGCTGGCGATCCTGTCGTTCGGCGAGTCCTGGCACAACTTGCACCACTCCGACCCGACCTGCGCCAGGCACGGCGCCCTCAAGGGCCAGATCGACACCGCGGCAAGGCTGATCTGGTTCGCCGAGAAGTTCGGCTGGGCCTACGACGTGCGCTGGCCAGACGAGGCGAAGCTGGCCGGCAAGAAGAGCACGAAGCGGCAACTGGGCTCGATGACCAAGCGAGCGGCCATCGACTGACTGAGGCTCGGCCGCGCCCGAGTCGGCTGACGGCTGGCCGCGCCGGACGCGGCAAGGGCCAGACGGCGGCCAACCGAATGCCCAGGGCCAGGCGTAGCCAGCCGCGTGCAGGGCGAGCCGCGGCCAGCCGAACGCCAGGGCCGGGCCGGGCTCGCCCCAGCGCCCGGCGGCCTGCGTATTCGTGACATATCACCTAACTCGTCAAGGCGGCCGTTCATGGGTGTGCGTTTACTGGGTCTATGACACCAGCAAACGCACACCCACGGATTGATCTTAGAGGCTTTTGTCCTATTAGCACCTTTACTGAACGATCGATGTGTCGCAATACCGACAGCAC
>JASHTT010000666.1 GCA_030040415.1 Streptosporangiaceae bacterium
GCCAAGGCTGGCGGCGTTCCGCGTGCATGAGACGCGTTCTGGATTGCGACACTCTTCGCGCGGGCCGACGCCTCAGCATCGCCGACCCGGTAGTGACGGCGTGCACGACCTGCGTCGACTCGCGTCGGCAATGGAAGCACGCGGGGGTACATCTGGCACAACTCGGTGGTGCCAAGCATGCTGCAGACGACGCCGCCCCGCTTACCGCGCTGGCAGGCGGACCACGGGTCGAGCCGCGGGCTGACGCCGGGCTGGTCTCCGGCGTAACCCATTCGACCAGCAAGGATGGGAACGTGGCGGCTGAGTACGACGCGGTTGTTGTCGGCAGCGGGCCGAATGGCCTGGCCGCCGCGGCCACGCTGACGGCGGCCGGCCGGCGGGTGCTGGTGCTGGAGGCGGCGCCCACCGTCGGCGGCGGCTGCCGAACCAGCGAGCTCACCTTGCCTGGTTACCGGCACGACGTGTGCTCCGCCGTACATCCGCTCGCGTTGGCGTCGCCCTTCTTCCGCGCCTTTGACCTGGCGGGCCGGGGCGTTCGGTTCGGGTTCGGCCCGGCCGAGTACGCCCACCCGCTCGACGGCGGCCGGGCCGCGATCGTCGGCCGGGATGTCGGCCAGACAGCGGCCAGGCTCGGCGCCGACGCCGGCGCGTACCGGCGGCTGTTCGACCCGCTGGCCCGGCACGCCGACGCAATCTCGGCAACTGTGCTGTCCGATCTGCGACATCCGCCCCGGCAGCCGCTCGCGGTTGCCGGGTACGGCCTGACGGCGCTGCGCTCGGCCGCGCGCGTCGCTGCGCGCTTCCGTGCGCCAGAGGCCAGGGCGCTGCTGGCCGGTGTGGCCGCGCACGGCATGATGCCGCTGAGCCGACCGCCGACCGCAGGATTGGCGCTGTACCTCGGGCTGCTGGCGCACGCAGTAGGCTGGCCGGTCGTGGTCGGCGGCAGCGGCCAGATCACCGAGGTCATGGCGCAGTATGTGCGCGATGGCGGCGGCGCCATCGAGGCCGGCCGCCCGGTCAGCTCACTGCGGGAACTGCCGTCGGCCCGGACGGTCCTGCTGGACGTCACGCCCCGCGCGCTGATAGCCCTGGCCGACGACCGCCTGCCAGCTGGCTACCGGCGCGCGCTAGCGCACTTCCGATACGGCGCTGGCATCTGCAAGGCCGACTACGCGCTGGCAGGTCCGGTGCCCTGGGCGAACCTTGGCTGCAGGCAGGCAGTCACGCTGCACGTTGGCGGCAGCTTCGAGGAGATTGCCAGCGCCGAAGCCGACGTCGCGGCCGGCCGGCACCCCGGCTCGCCGTACGTGCTCGCGGTGCAGCCCACCGTCGCCGACCCCGGCCGGGCCCCGACTGGGGGCCAGGTGCTGTGGGCGTACTGCCACGTGCCGGCCGGCTCGCCTCGGGACATGAGCGGGCCGATCGAGGCCCAGATCGAGCGCTTCGCGCCCGGCTTCCGCGACCTCATCCTGGCCAAGTCGGTGCGCACCGCGGCGGACGAGGAAGCACTGAACCCGAATTACGTAGGCGGCGACATCTCGGCTGGCGAGATGACCATCTGCCAGACGTTCACGCGCCCGGTGCTGCGCTGGAACTCCTACCGGACGCCGCTGCGGGGCGTGTACCTGTGCTCGTCGTCGACACCGCCCGGCCCTGGCGTGCACGGCATGTGCGGCTTCCTTGCGGCGTGCACAGCACTGCGCGACGTCGGCACTAGGCACCCGCCCGACCTGGCCGTCGTCAGGTCACCGGCCGCCACACCTCCGAGCACCTAGTAGATACGCCACGCATTCGGGCCTACTGAGCAATATCACCTGATGACGGATAACCCAGGAACGCCCGAGCGCGGGAAGCCCGAGCCGCAAGCGGGCGTCTTCGCCACCACGTGGCTGGTTGACGCGCTGGTCTTGCATCTGAACCCACCGGCTGCGGCAGCCTCACTGGGGATTTTCTATCTCGTGTTCGCCGTCTTCGTCTCATTCATGCTGGTCAGCGCGCTGCCCAAGCGTGCCCTGGCCGCTGTCCTTCTAGTCGCAACGCCGCGGTTCCTGATCGCGGGCTTCGCTGAACTCGGTGGACCGGGCGCTCTCGCAGGCCGGTGCAGCGCTGGGCGCAGCAGGGCATCTACGGCACCCTCGCCGAGGAAGTGCCGACATAGAGCGCCAGGCCGGTCCGCCGCACGCTTTCACCCGTCCTGGCGCTGGTCCAAACGGCTGCAAATCAGCGGCTAGGACGTGAGGCCGACTGACCACGCGTCAGGCGTCGAGCGCCGGGTACTGATAGAGGCCAGAGGCCGCGTTCCGCGTGGACAGGCCGCAAGACATAGGCCTAGGCGTCGCTCGGGCCATCCGCGCCGCAGCGTCGGGCCGGCCTGGAGGCGTCTACCTCGACCTGCCCGCCGCTTTTCTCCCGGCCACCATCCCAGTCGCCGACAGCCAGGCCTCAGTGTTCCGGCGCCAGGCTATTTGTAGCGGAATCTGGCGGTGCTGGTGCTGGGCTTGGTGCCGGTGAAGAAGCCCTCGGCGGTCTCGACGGTCACCGGAACCCGGCCCTTGCCAGGCGGCGCGGTGGCGTTCAGCGCAACGGTCGAGCCGCAGTAGAGGAAGGTCGGTATCTGCGCGAACGACCTGGCCTTGGCCTTGCCGAAATACGTCTGCAGGGTGCAGCCGAGGTTTTGGCCGCGGATGGTCACCTTCGTGCCACCCTTGGCCGGTCCCGAGTTCGGCGACACCGAGCTGACCCTTGGGCCGCCCGGCGGATACAGGTACAGGTGGCTCGCGGCCCGGCCAGCGCTGCAGCCTGTGACGGTGCAGAGCTGGACGCTGACCAGTGCCGGGTTCTGCGCGACGGTCTGGGTGGTCAGGCTGGTGCTGCCGTGCAGGGCGAACGTGTACTGCGTGCCGTTCGATGCCGACGTGCTGGGGCCGTTGAACTCGATCGGGTCGATCAGCTGGCCCGCGAAACCTCTGCCGCTGACCCGCAGCGGCGCGCCGCCGGTGTCTGGGGCGCCGTAGGTGCCATCCAGGTTCCTGCGGTTGGCCGTGGTCACCACGCTGGTGACCTTCGGTATGCCCGCGTAGGCAGCGTTGACCGGCGCCGACCGAGTACGACTACGTTCCGGCGCCAGCGGTGACCTCGATCTCCACATC
>JASHTT010000667.1 GCA_030040415.1 Streptosporangiaceae bacterium
GACCGGGTTCATCGACCGCGAGTACGACGTGCTGGTGTCCACCACGATCGTCGAATCGGGCCTGGACATCCCCAACGCCAACACCCTGATCGTGGACCGGGCCGACGCCTACGGGCTGCCGGACCTGCACCAGCTCCGCGGCCGGGTGGGTCGTGGCTGGGAGCGCGGTTACGCCTACTTCCTGTACCCGCCGGAGAAGCCGCTGACCGAGACGGCGCACGAGCGGCTGGCCACGCTGCAGCAGCACACCGGGGCTGGCGCCGGGCTGCACATCGCGCTCAAGGACCTGGAGATCCGCGGCGCCGGGAACCTGCTCGGCGGCGAGCAGTCTGGGCACATCGCGGCCGTCGGCTTCGACCTGTACATCAAGATGATCGGCGAGGCGGTCCGCGAGATGCGCGGCGACGGCCCGGCCGAGCGCCCCGAGGTGCGGGTCGAGCTGCCGGTGGACGCGCACATCCCGCACGAGTACATCTCCGGTGAGCGGCTGCGGCTCGAGGCCTACACCGCGATCGCCGCGATCGACTCGGCCGACGACATCGCGGCGGTCAGGGACGAGCTGACCGACCGGTACGGGCCCGTTCCCGGCCAGGTGGAGAATCTCCTCGCGGTGGCCAGGCTGCGGGCCGAGGCCCGACGGGCCGGGCTGACCGACATCATGCTGCAGGGCAACCAGGTGAGGTTCGCGCCGGTCGAGCTGCCAGACTCGCGCGTGGTGCGGCTGCAGCGGCTGTACCCGCGGACGGTGCTCAAGCCGGCAGTGCGTACCATGCTTGTGCCGGTGCCGCGGGCGGTAAGCGCAGGGTCGGGCAGCACGCGGGCCGGCACCAGCCAGACGGTATCTCTCGGCGCGCCACCGCTGCGCGACCGGGAGTTGCTCGCCTGGTGCGAGGAACTGATCGAGGCGGTGCTCGGCGGGCTGCCGACCCCCGACGGCGCGGCCTGAGGAGGAAGCGCGGTTTTGACTAGGAACGTGACTTCGACCGCACGCGGCCGTCTGCGCGCAGCTCGCACACCGGCCAAGCTGGCGGCCGTTCTGCTGGCTGCCGGGCTCGCCGCCTCGGCGTGCAGCACGATGAAGATGGGCGCGGCCGCTATCACCGGGAACAGCCGGATTACTGCGGGCAACCTGACGGGTCAGGTCGCGAACCTCAACGCTGCCTACCAGTCTGACCAGACCAAGGGCATCAAGCCGCAACGATCCACGGGCCAGGAGGCCCAGCAGGTGCTGACCTGGATGATCACCTTCAGCATCTACGACCGGCTGGCCGCACAACAGCACATCTACGTGACGCCGGCGCAGTCGGCCGCGCAGCTCTCCTCGCTCAGCGCCGAGGCGAAGTCCAGCGGGATGAGCCTGTCCCAGTACGCCTCGGCAGCCGGGGCCGTGCCGCCTGACCTGCTGCCGCAGCTCGGCCAGTACTTCGCGGTGCTGACCGCGCTGCAGAACCGGCTCGACGGCGGCAAGACGCCGACGTCCTCGTCCGCCGAGGCGACGCTGGACAGCAAGATCGGCCACTACCAGTGCCTGGCCGCCAAGAGCCTGAACATCGACGTGAACCCGCAGTACGGGAGGTTCGACTACTCGACGTACTCGGTCGCGTCGGCCCCGCCCACCCTGGCGGCCGACCCGTCGCCGACGCCGAAGACCAGCCCCGCCGTGACCAGCCCCCCGTGCTGAGACGACGTGCTGAGACGACGTGCTGAGACGACGTGCTGAGGAAACCGTGCTGATGCGGGCGTGCCGAGCCGTTCCCGGCCGATGAGCGCGAATCCCCCTGAGGGTGTCACCCCGCCGAGCCAGCCGGGCGCGCGGCTTGTCGATCTCGTCGAGGTGATGGACACGCTGCGGGTGAAATGCCCGTGGGATGCCAGGCAGACGCACGAGAGCCTGACGCCGCACCTGCTGGAGGAGACCTACGAGGCGGTGGACGCGCTGGCCTCGGGCGAGCCGGCGGCGGTCCGCGAGGAACTCGGTGACGTGCTGCTGCAGGTCGTCTTTCATGCGCGCGTCGCGCAGGAGCGGACGGACGGCACCGGCTACACGATCGACGACGTCGCGGACGAGATCATTTCGAAGCTGACGAGGCGGCACCCGCACGTGTTCGGCGACGTCAGTGTGTCGGGCGCCGACGAGGTCAAGCTGAACTGGGACCAGATCAAGGCAGCGGAGCGCGCCGCCGCCGGGAATGGCACCGCGGTGTCGGCGATCGACGGCGTGCCGATGGCCCAGCCTGCCTTGTCGCTGGCGGCGCAGCTCTTGCGCCGCGCGACCCGGGCCGGTGCCCCGGCCGAACTGGCCGCGCTGGCTGAGCCCCCTGCCGCTGACGCTGCCCCTGGCTCGGATGCTGCTGATTCAGCTGCTGCCCCCGGCTCGGTTGCTGACGCTGCCGCTGGCTCGGCTTCGGCCGAGGAGCCCGCTGCGGTCAGCGACCTCGGACGGCAGCTGCTCGCGCTTGTCGCCGAGGCGACCGCGGCCGGCCTCGACCCGGAGCTAGAGCTGCGCGCTGCCGCGCGCGCCTACGCCGACCGGGTCCGCGCCTGGGAAGCGGGCCAGCAAGGGCGCGACTAGCACGCTGCCGTCCTCGGCGGCCGCGGGAAGGGGCGGCGTTGTCACAACGCCGCCCTGTGGCGCCCACAGATGGGGCGGCGTCATGACGTTCCCGCCCTTCCAGGGACTGTGTTGCCGCCATCGCGCCCCTCGAAGGCACGCAGATGCCGCGGACGGTGAAC